>JBDTXW010000053.1:0-13907 GCA_040005975.1 Betaproteobacteria bacterium
GGCGCCTGCTCCATCTGTGCGAAGACTTCTTCGGCCAGATGGAACGCGGTGTTCGCCGCCGGAACGCCACAGTAGATCGCAGCCTGCAGCAGGACTTCCTTGATCTCATCGCGCGTCACGCCGTTGTTGAAGGCGGCGCGCACGTGCAGCCGAAATTCGTCGGCCCGGTTGAGCGCCACCATCATCGCGACGGTGATCAGGCTCCGCGTATGTCGCGGCAGACCGGGGCGAGTCCAGATTTCACCCCAGGCGTATCGCGTGATCAGCTCCTGGAACTCCTCGTTGAACGAATCCCGCTTTGCGAGCGTGCGGTCGACGTGCGCATCGCCCAGGACCGCGCGCCTGACACCCAATCCCTTGTCGTAACGTTCACGCTCGTTCATGGCAGCGCTCCTCCTCCATTCTCGACAAATCACATGACTTCGGCGCTGAAGCGGTCAACCCATTCTCCATCGGAAATGCGCGCGCGCGGGTTGTTGTCAACGCCGGCGCTCGTGCGGGATTTTCCGAGTCAATAATCGAAAAACACGGTTTCGTTCTCGCCCTGCAGAACGACGTTCCACTGCAATGTCGCTTTCGCCTGCGCTGAGCGGCGCGCGATCAGCGTCGTGCGCCGCTCAACGGGCACCAGCAGCAGCACCGCGTCGCCGGCGTTGCCGGGATCGTCGGGGAAGTAAAGGCGGGTGATCATATGCTTGAGCAGCCCGCGCATGAACAGTGTGACGACCAGATGCGGCGCCTGCGTCGCGCCACCGGGCCCGGGCACCGCTCCCGGTTTGATCGTGGTAAAGCGGAAAACTCCTCCGGCATCGGTCAGGATGCGGCCGAAGCCGCGGAATCCTCCTGCCCTCGCCGGCTTGCCGGCGACGTCCGCGTATTTGCCGCTCGAATCGGCTTGCCAGATTTCGAGCACCGCGTCGCTGACCGGCTTGCCGTCGCCGTCGAAGACACGGCCCTCGATCGTCAGATGCTCGCCCGGTGCGCGCGGTGGCGCGATCTTGTCGACGGCAAGCGGCGTAAAGCCGATTCTGAGATACGGACCGACGGTTTGCGAGGGCGTTGTAAGCAGGCTCATGTCGACGTCCTAGCTTCTCTTGGTCGCCATCGGCGTCTCGTCGCGGCCGCGCAGCACGATGTCGAACCGGAAAGCGAGCGCAATGTCGGGGATCGTGCGCTCCCAGTCGAAGTCGGCGATGAGGCGGCGCCGCGCAAGCTCGTCGGGGACGCTGTTGTACATCGGGTCGTACGGCAGCAGCGGGTCTCCCGGAAAATACATCTGTGTCACCAACCTTTGCACGAGGCCAAGTCCGAAGAGCGAAAAATGAAGATGCGCGGGCCGCCACGCGTTGTAATGGTTGCGCCACGGATACGCGCCGGGCTTGATCGTCAGGAAGCGGTAGTTGCCGTCGGCCTCGGTCAGCACACGACCGCAGCCGGTGAAATTGGGATCGAGCGGCGCGTCGTGGTCGTCGATCGCATGCGCGTAGCGCCCGGCCGCGTTCGCCTGCCAGAGCTCGATCAGCGCATTTGCCACCGGACGGGAATTTTCATCGAGCAGCCGGCCCGAAACGACGATGCGCTCGCCCAGCGGCGCGCCCGGATGCTGCGCGGTGAGGTCATGGTCGTCCGGGCCAATGTCCTCGGCGCCGAAGACCGGTCCGGTCACCTCGGACAGCGTATGCGGCAGCAGGACCAGCGGCCGTGTCGGCGCGCGCTTGATCGTCGAGCGATAGCCGGGATACAGATACGGCGGCTGCGTCGCGAAATAAGGCCGGCGATAGCCGGCGACGTCGGTCATGTCGGTTGCTCCTCCTGCCGTTGCGCCGGATCGATCGGCGGTCTGCGCCGCATCGTCAGGCATCAAGAATCCGATCGGACCGTAGGGGCCTGGCCCGTCACACGCGCTCGATAATCATCGCAATACCCTGCCCCACCCCGATGCACATCGTGCACAGCGCGTACTTCCCGCCGGTGCGTCGCAACTGATAGAGCGCGGTCGTCACCAGCCTTGCGCCGCTGGCGCCAAGCGGATGACCGAGCGCGATCGCACCGCCATTCGGATTCACGTGCGCGGCATCATCGGCAATGCCGTGGTCACGCAGGACCGCCAGCGCCTGCGAGGCAAACGCTTCATTGAGTTCGATGACGTCGATGTCGACGAGGGTCAACCCCGACCGGGCAAGCACCTTGCGCATCGCCGGCGCGGGCCCGAAGCCCATGATACGCGGCGCCACACCCGCGACCGCGGCCGCGACGATGCGCGCCTTGGGCTGCAGTCCGTGCTGCTTGACGGCGGCGTCGGACGCCAGCAGCAATGCGCAGGCGCCGTCGTTGACGCCGGAAGCGTTGCCCGCGGTCACCGTGCCGTCCGGCCGGACGATGCCCTTGAGCTTGGCCAGCGCCTCGAGCGTCGTGTCGGCGCGCGGATGCTCGTCCTTGCTCGCCAGCAGCGGCTCGCCGCGCTTTTGCGCTATCGATATCGGGACGATCTCCTCGGCCAGCCAGCCCGCGGCGATCGCCGCCACAGCGCGTTGCTGGCTGCGCAGCGCGAAGGCGTCCTGGTCCGCGCGCGAGACCCGGAAATCGACTGCGACGTTCTCCGCGGTTTCCGGCATCGAGTCGACGCCGAACTTCGCTTTCATCAGCGGATTGACGAAGCGCCAGCCGATCGTCGTATCGTAGACCTGCGCGGAGCGCGAAAACGCGGCGTCGGCCTTGCCAGTAACGAACGGCGCACGAGTCATGCTCTCGACGCCGCCGGCGATCATCAGCATCGCTTCACTGCACTTGATCGCGCGCGCCGCCGAAGCAATCGCGTCCATGCTCGAACCACACAGACGGTTGACCGTCGTGCCGGGCACCTCGACCGGCAGGCCGGCGAGCAGGAGCGACATCCGCGCGACATTTCGGTTGTCCTCGCCGGCCTGGTTGGCGCAGCCGTAGACGACGTCGTCGACGGCGGACCAGTCGACACCGGCATTCCTTTCGACCAGGGCCCTGATCGGCACTGCGCCCAGATCGTCGGCGCGAACCGGGGCGAGCACCCCGCCGTAGCGCCCGAATGGCGTGCGCACCGCATCGCAAATCCACGCTTGTTGCATCATCGCTCCGAAAGCGCCGCTGCGTAGTGCCCGGCCGTCGCGCCGGCAGCCGCCGCATCGGCCCTCGACAAAGGCACGCCAGTCAGGCGCTGCAGCTCGTCGAAGCCCAGACCGTCGACCATTTCGATCACGCGCAAGCCTTGCGGCGCGACATCGATGACGGCGAGGTCGGTATAGATGCGGTTGACGCAACGCACGCCCGTCAGCGGATAGCTGCAACGATCGACGATCTTGGAAGCGCCGGACTTGGTCTGATGGTCCATCATCACGAATACGCGCTTGGCGCCGATCGCCAGGTCCATCGCGCCGCCGACCGCCGGAATCGCGTCCTTGGCACCGGTATGCCAGTTGGCCAGGTCGCCCGCGACCGACACCTGAAACGCGCCGAGCACGCAGATGTCCAGATGCCCACCACGCATCATCGCGAACGAATCGGCATGATGGAAATAAACGCCACCGGTCAGCAAGGTCACCGGCTGCTTGCCGGCGTTGATCAGGTCGGGATCTTCCGAGCCGGGGGCCGGCGCAGGCCCCATACCCAGGAGCCCGTTCTCGCTGTGCAGGAAGATTTCTCGATCGGCGGGGAGATGGTTGGCGACGGTCGTCGGCAAGCCGATGCCCAGATTGACATAGGCCCCTTCGGGGATGTCGCGCGCGACGCGCGCGGCCAGCTGGTCGCGGCTGTAACGCTTCATCGGAGGATCCTCATGCGGCCGCCTGCGGCTGCGCGCGCGGCGTTGCAGTGTCGACGGCGACGACTCGCTGGACGAAGATGCCGGGCGTTACGATCGCTTCGGGATCGAGCGCGCCGAGCGGTACGATCTCGCGCACCTGCGCGATCGCACATTTCGCCGCGGACGCCATGATCGGACCGAAATTGCGCGCAGTCTTGCGATAGATGAGGTTGCCCCAGCGGTCGCCTTTTTCCGCTTTGATCAGCGCAAAGTCGGCCGCGATCGGATATTCCAGCACGTAGCCGCGCCCGTCGATAAGCCGCGTCTCCTTGCCGTCGGCCAGCGGCGTGCCGTAAGCGGTCGGTGTGTAAAAGGCGCCTATACCGGCCCCCGCAGCACGAATGCGCTCGGCGAGGTTGCCCTGGGGCACCAATTCCAGCTCGATCTCTCCGGCATGGAACAGCGCGTCGAATACGTACGAATCGGTCTGCCGCGGAAACGAGCAGATGATCTTTCGCACGCGACGGGCTTTGAGCAACGCGGCGAGACCGACTTCGCCGTTGCCTGCGTTGTTATTGACGATGGTGAGCTCGCGGGAGCCCTGCGCAATCAGCGCGTCGATGAGCTCCGACGGCATGCCGGCAGTGCCGAAGCCGCCGATCATCACCGTCGCGCCGTCGCGCACATCGGCCACGGCCGCGGACAGCGATGCCACCGTTTTGTCGATCATTACGACTCCGCTGGGCAGTATACGGACAACCCCATCAATGGTGCGATAATCGCACAAACGTGCGGTGAACGAACAAAGTTTAGACGCGCGATGGTCATCCGGTCAAGGGCGATAATCGCATTGTTGTGCGGTTACCGCCCAACTGCTAGCATCGGTCCTCGACCTTGCTTTTTTTGGAGCGCTACTCATGCCGCGAGTCGACAAATCCAGCGCGACCACCACGCGCCGCCGGTCCCCGGCAGGCGGCGAACCAGCCATTGTCGCGCCGATTTCGCTGGCCGTCACGCCGGCATCGGAAATCGACGCGCTGACCGGTGACCCGAATTTCATGAGCTCGCTGGCGCGCGGATTGGCGGTAATCCGCGCCTTTTCGCAGCAGCGCCGCGAGCTGACGATTGCGCAATTGAGCCATCGCACCGATATCCCGCGGGCGGCCGTGCGGCGCTGCCTGTATACGCTGGGCAAGCTGGGCTACGTCGGCAGCGAAGACGGCAGGACCTATGCACTGCGGCCGCGCATTCTTGCCCTCGGTCACGCTTACCTGTCATCGACGCCGCTGGCCACCGCAGTACAGCCATTGCTCGACCAGATCAGCGATGAACTGCACGAATCGAGCTCGATGGCGGTTCTGGAGGGTGACGAAATTCTCTATATCGCGCGCTCGTCGACGACCACGCGCCTGATGTCGATCGACTTGGGTCTGGGCAGCCGCCTGCCCGCGTACTGTACGTCAATGGGTCGCGTCCTGCTCGCCGACCTGCAGCCGGCGCAACTCGAGGCGTACCTGTCCCGCGTCAAGCTGACGCGATTGACCAATCGCACGGTGTCTACCGTCACGGAACTGAAACGCGTGCTGGCCGAGGTCAGCCGCGACGGCTATGCAATCGTCGATCAGGAACTCGAGATCGGCCTGCGCTCGATGGCCGTCCCGGTGAAGGACGGCACCGGCCGGTGCGTCGCTGCGATCAACGTCGGGACGCAGTCGGCGCGCGTGTCGGTCGCCGAAATGCAGACGCGATTTCTGGCTCCGTTGCGCGCGGCCGCGAGCGAGCTCGCCGTGCTGCAGGTGCGCTGAGCGGGATGGACTGGCGTCTTCGCCCGGTGCACGCTGCTGGGGATCGGCGACGTCGATGGCGCCGAGCGCGCCTGGCGGCGCGCCATTGACATCGTCCGCTCGCGCCGCTCGAATACGGCAGCCGACGATCTCCCGTACCTGCATCTGGCCAATTTACTGATCGACCGACAGCGCGACGCAGGCGAGCTTCTCAACGAGGCGTGCCGGCGCTTTCCCGATGATTACGCGTTGCTTTGGCTGCGAGCGCGCACGCTCGTCACCATGGCGCGGTACGGCGAAGCTACGCCGCTGTATGCGCGGCTGGCCGCCATCGACGCCGACATGCTCGGCGAGGGCCCAATCGCGTTCGACCGGTCGATATTTTGGCGCCAACGCGCATGCTGCGCTGGGCCTGTGCGCGTTCCGCCTGGGCCGGCACGCCGATAGCGCCGTGCACTATGCACGAGCCGAATCCTTGGCGCCCGACGACGTTGGCATTCGGGCCAAGCGCGCGCCGGCCGAGGGCCGCGCACGCGACGAATGATCGGTTCGCCCGATGTTGGATCGCGCAAAGCCAACAGTGCGCGATCGCTTGGAAGTCGCTAGACTTCGTGCCCATGGCCACTCCGCTACTGCTGGTCCTGACGGCGCTCCGCTGGTTCGGGGCGGCGCGGATGCCGCGGGCGCTAGCGCAGGCAGGATTCGAAGTCACGCTGCTGACGCCGCCGGGATCGCTGGCGGAGAAAAGTGGCTATGTTTCCAAGATCGCCTATCTGCCCGAGAACGGGACACCGGAAGTGTGGGTGCACGCGTTTGCCGCGACGGCCAAGGCGACGCAGCCGCGACTGGTCATGCCTTGCGACGACAACGCGTTTCGTTTGCTGCAATGGCTCGCAAGATCGCCGCCCGAGGGTCTGCAGCCCGCGTTGCACCAGGAGCTTTCGGCGCTGATCGGCGATTCGCTCGGCAATCCGTCGCACTACGCGGCCAGCGTCGATCCGACGTTGTTCCCGGCGGCCGCCGCCGCGCTCGGCCTGCGCGTGCCGGTGTACGCGATCATCAGCGACTTAGCTAGTGCCGAGTCCTTCGGTGCCGCCCACGGCTACCCGATCGTCCTCAAAAGCCGGCGGTCCAGCGCGGTGGTCGAGAAGAGCGAGATGGCGGACGCGTTGGCGGCGCTGTTGCGCAGTGCAACGGCTGACCAGGACGGCGCCAGCGGCGCGCTGCTGGCCCAAGCCTCCATTCGCGGCCGCGCGCAGTACTACCAGGCAGCGGCATGGAAAGGCGAGCTGCTGGCGGGATTCGCCGGCGCGAAGGTCGGCGTCGACGCCGGCGATGGGCAACAGCCCGCGGTCAATCGGTATTACCGCAGCGACGCGCTCCGGAAAATCGCCGGCAAGCTCGCACACGGTTTCGGCATCAGCGGTTTTTTTTCCCTGGAGGGCGTTGCGGCGGAAGGCAGCGGCGAATTCCATCTGCAGGACATCAACCGCCGTCTGGTCGGCGGCGCCCATCGCGGCAACGGCTTCGGCGTCGATCATTGCGCGGCGCTGCATGCCGCGCTGCAGGGCCTGCCGGCGCCCGGACGCACCGATCTCGACGAGGGCGAAGAGCACCTGAGCGTCGCTTTTCCCCAAGAATGGCTGCGCGATCCGGAAAGCAAGTGGTTGCGCGATCATCCGGTCGACGTGCCCTGGGACGAACCGGAGCTGTTCGAGGCAATGCTGGAGCTGCAACCGGCGCGGTGAACGCCGATCGCGGCCACGCGATCCGCGTCAGGGCGCGATAACCGGCGCCGTCTCGGTCATGCGGTCGGCGCGCATGAAGTCGAAATCGCAACCGGCATCGGCCTGCAGCACGTGGTTCAGGTAGAGGCTCCGGTAGCCGGACGCGCCGTCGGCCGCTTTGGGCGCGCCGAGGCGAGAACGGCGCCGCGCAAGCTCAGCATCGCCGACGCATAGCTCGAGCAGCCGCTCTCCGACGTCAAGCCGGATCGCGTCGCCGGTCTCTACCAGCGCCAGGGGACCGCCGACCGCGGCTTCGGGCGTCACATGCAGCACCACCGTACCGAAGGCGGTGCCGCTCATCCGCGCATCCGAAATGCGCACCATGTCCCTGACACCGTGGCGCGCCAGCTTCAGCGGAATCGGGATATAGCCGGCTTCGGGCATCCCGGGTGCGCCGCGCGGTCCCGCGTTGCGCAGCACCAGCACGTCTTCGGCGGTGACATCGAGATCGGCCGCGTCGATCCGCGCCGCGAGGTCGTCCAGCGAGTCGAACACGACGGCGCGGCCGCGATGTGCGAGCAACGCCTTGGTTGCAGAGGCATGCTTGATCACGGCACCGCCGGGCGCAAGATTCCCTCTCAGTACGGCGATCGCGCCGCCCGGATGGATCGGATCGTCGAAACGCCGCACGACTTGCTGCATTGGATTGGATTCCGCGGTGGCGATCACTTCGCCGAGCGTCCTGCCCGAGACGGTCGGCACGTCCAGATGCAGCAGCGGTCGCAATTCGCGCAGCACCGCATTCAGGCCCCCCGCCTCGTGCAGATGTTCCATGTAATGCAGGCCGGACGGTTTGAGATCGACCAGAACCGGGACCTTGCGTCCGAGGACGTCGAAAGCGTCGAGATCGACCCGGATGCCACGTCGTCCGGCGATGGCGGTAAGGTGGATCAGCGCGTTGGTCGAGCCGCCGATCGCGTGCAGCACCACCAGCGCATTGCTGACCGACTTGACCGACAGGATCGCGTCGGGGCGCGGCCCGCTGCGGGCCAGTGCGGCGGCGCACGTGCCCGAGGCTTCGGCGAGCCGCAGGCGCTCCGAATGGACGGCGGGTATCGTTGCTGCCATTGGCAGGCTCATCCCCATCGCCTCGGCCAGGCAGGCCATCGTGCTCGCCGTTCCCATGACCATGCAGGTCCCGGCCGTCGGGGCGAGCCGCGCGTTGACCGCATCGATTTCGTCCTGCCCGATTTCGCCGGCGCGAAATCGCGCCCAATAGCGGCGGCAATCGGTGCACGCGCCCAGTCGTTCGCCCTGATGCGTCCGTGTGAGCATCGGCCCGGTCGGCACGACGATCGCGGGGACGTTCGCCGACGCCGCTGCCATCAGTTGCGCCGGTATCGTCTTGTCGCAGCCGCCGATCAGCACGACCGAATCAACCGGCTGGGCCCGGACCATTTCCTCGGTGTCCAGCGCCATCAGATTGCGCAGATACATGCTCGTCGGCCAGGCGAATGACTCGTGGATGGAAATCGTCGGAAATTCCATCGGCAGTCCGCCCGCCAGCATGACGCCGCGCTTGACCGCGGCGACGAGCTGCGGGACCGTCGCGTGGCAGGGATTGAAGTCGCTGTAAGTATTCGTGATACCGACGATCGGACGCTCGAGAGCGTCGTCGGAATAGCCCATCGCCTTGATGAAGGCCTTGCGCAGGAACAGCGAGAACTGTGCGTCGCCGTAGCTCGTCAAGCCGCGGCGAAGTCCGCCGATCATGCCGCAGCCGCCGGCCTGTCCAGCGCGAAGCCGACAGAAGTCAGCGATGCGAACAATGCCTCTTTCGCCTCATCCGTCAGCGGACGCAGCGGCGGCCGCACGGCGTTCCACGCCGGCGCCTGCCGCAACTCGGCGAGAATCGCCTTGTTCGCTGCGACCATCGGGAATTTCTGGACCGACGCGCGCACCGCCGTGAGCTCCTGCTGCAGGCGATCGGCGGGGGGCGTGCGCCAAACCTGCAGCAGCCGATGCATCGCGGCCACGTTGATGTTCGCGGTGGCGGAAATGCAACCCGCGCCGCCAAGCCGCAGCGCATCGAGCAGGTGGGTTTCGCTGCCCGGAAATACCTCGAAACCTGGAAACGTCTCTAGCAAGCTCCGCGTATGGTTCCAATCGCCGGAGCTGTCCTTGAGTCCGGCGACGATACCGGGGTAGGCCTTCAGCAAGCGCCCGATCACCTCGCGCGAGAAGCCGAGCGTGGCCATCGGCGGTATGTGATAAAGATAGACGCGAAGACGGCGGTCGCCCACGCGCTCGATGACCTCGGCTATGCTCGCATAGATGCCTTCGTCGCTGACGCCCTTGTAGTAAAAGGGCGGCAACATCAGCACGCCGAAGCAGCCCTGCTCCACCGCGTGCCGGGTCAACGTAACGGTGTCCGGCAGCGCACAACAACCGGTGCCGGGCATCAGCACGCCGGGCGCGATTCCGCCGTCGATCAGTCGCTCCAACAAGTGCCGGCGCTCGCCGGCATCGAGCGAATTCGCTTCGCTGGTCGTCCCGAAAACGGCCAAACCGTCCGCGCCTTCGGCGAGCAACCAGCGGCAATGCGCGGCAAAGCGCTCGACGTCGACCGCCAGGTCGGCCTGAAACGGCGTCAATGCCGGGACGAGCACGCCGCGCGGATAATGATCGAGGCTGATGGTCCAGACTCCTGATCAGTTGTTGGAAACGTCGATCGATCGCGGCAGGCCGATGGGTGGCTAGCGCGACACAGCAATTGATTATAAGCGGCTTTGGCCGGCCGGATCGATCGCGCCGCCGGCACGCTCGCGCAGGCCGGGAACTCTGCACGATGCGGCCGGTCTGTGCCCATACGATTCCCGCCCGGACCGGCGCGCCGCGCAGTTTGCGTCGGCGTCGCCCCCGGCATACGATGGCATGCGTTCGTTTACGGAGTCTTCGATGCGCGTCTTGCCGATTCTGCTCGCCGTTTCCGCCACGGCGGTGGCGCTAGCCTCCCCTGCTGCTGGCGCATTTACCTGTTACATGCTGTACGACCGCAACGACAATCTGGTCTATCGCGACACCATCTCGCCAGTCGACATGAGCGAGCAAGGCGCGGTCGCGCGCGAATCGATGCGGGATCGCGGCGACTACCTGGTCGTCGCCGATGCTGACCGTTGTCCGCAGGTGACATTCGTGTTCGGCGCCGCCGGGTCGACCACGCTGTCGGTCGATTCGATCGTCGGCGGCATGCCTGTTGGCGCTGGCTCGTCCGGCTTCACCTTGTCGCGATCCGCGGCGCGCCCCACGCCGCGCACTGCGCCCGGGACGTCCGCGCGCGTCATCGGCGACAAATAACGCGGCGTCGGCGTGCCACGGTCGCCGTCAGGCGAGCCGGCTGGACCACAGCAGCGAGAGTGTCACTGCTGCGAGCAGCAGCAAGGCAGCGGCCGCGACCGACAGCGCGCCGATCTCGGTTTCCTTTTTCTCCAGCACGTAGCGCGCATTCAGCCGCTGATAGACCTTGGCCAGGTCCGCCGCGCTGGTAGCGTGGAAATATTCGCCATGGGTGATCTCGGCGATCGCCTTCAGCGTCTCTTCGTCGAAAGCCATGTACATCGAATAGCCGTCCATGTCGGCGGTCCCACCGCCCGGCATGCCGAAGCCGACCGCATAGATCCGCACGCCGTGGTCGGCCGCCAGCCTGGCGGCTTCAAGCGTCTCCGGGCCGGTCGTGCGCCGGCCGTCGGTGAGCAGGATGATCGCGGCCGAGCCGTTCGATCCGGGCGGCACGGGCTTCAACGCCTTTTTTGCGCCCTCGCCGCTGCGCTCGATCGACTTTCCGAGCGGCCGTGCGCCGGGTGCCGCACTGCCGAACAGCAGCGATTCCAGATCGATGCCTTCCTCGGGAAACAGCGTTGCCAGCGAGACGATGATCCCGCTGCCTATGGCCGTGTGCCGTTGCAGCTCGAAGCGGTCGATCGCCGCGATCAAGTCGTCGCGATTGTGCGTCGGACGCTGCACGACCGAGGCCGTTCCCGCGAACGACACGATGCCGACCAGGACGTCCGCCGGCTGCTCCTGGACGAAGGCCTTGGCCGCCGTTTGCGCGGCCTCGAGCCGGCTGGGCTTGATGTCGTTCGCCCGCATGCTCAGCGAGACATCCATCGCCAGTATGGTCGTGCGCTGATCGGAAGGCAGCGTCACGACAGCACTCGGCCGGGCGATCGCGAAGATCATGCCGACCAGCGCGATCAGGAAGAGCAGCGGTGGGACGTGGCGGCGAAAGCGTTGCCGCCGGCCAAGCGCGTCCCTGACCAGGCCGACGCTGGCGTAGCGCAGCGCGTGCTTGCTTTTTCTGCGCAGTGTCCAGACGTAGACGCCGACCAGGGCCGGCGCAAGCAGCAACAGCCACAACATCTGCGGCCAGACGAAACTCATCTTCCTTACCCGGGTTTCTTGCGGCGGCTGCGCATGATCGTGTTTCGGTGTCCGATCGCCGGCGCGACGGCGCGGCGCGGAGCTACACCGCCAAGTCTATGCCGTGTAGTGGCGCAAAAGCAACCGGTCGATGGCATGCAGAACGCCGAAGAAACCGGCAAAATCGGCGAACAGCTCTTCGTCGCTGGGAGAGCGTCCGGCGCACGCCGGTTCCGCCCGTACGCGCTCGAATATCTGGCCGAACGTGCGCGTACCATCGATATGTTTGAGCACGTATTTCCCGAAACGCCCCGGGTCGACGCGCGTCGTCAGGCCGCTGAAGCTGTGATTCAGGACAAACGGCCGGTCCTGATGCCGGGTGATCAAGTCGTAAAGCTCTGCGCCGGTCACCGGCTCGTGAAAGAAGAAAGGCACGTAATCGGGCTCCCCGTAAGGCGCCTTGGTGCCGGTGCCCGCGGTGGCGTAGAACACGTGCATCTTGATGCTCCCGCTCAAGAGCTCGGCGATCTCCTGCTGCCGGCGCAGCGGCAGCGCATCGACGTCCCGCCAGAGCGCGATGTCGCCAGGCGGCACGAGCAGCCGCGGCGTGTATGCGGCGGGGCCCCGGTTGACGTCGGTGAACTGGATGCTGAGTCCGCATTTGTCCTCGAACCAGGCATAGATCTCCGCCACCGTATACGCGCGGTCCTGCGAATGCAGCAGCATGTCGTACATGCCGGCATCGCCGCCGATCACATGTTCGCGATAGAGATCCTGGGCGCGCGCGAACCAGTTGGTGAGCGGAAGGCACGGCAGCAGCTCTTTCGCGTTGGCAAGCTTGCGGTCGGGATCGTCGGTCCCGGCGTTGATCAGGCGCAAAAGCGATTGCAGCTGGTAGATGCCGGTGCGCCCGTACTGGGCGTAGACCATGATCCCGAAGGCCCCGCCTCCGGCGCGCAACGGCAGCAGCGCGGACATGCCGGCCTCCGGGTCCTCGAGGTGGTGCAGCACGCCGCAGCAATTGATGTAATCGAAGGTACCGAGATCGCTGCGGGAAAGCGACAGCAGCGAGGCGTTGATCCAGCGGATATTGCGCAATTCGCGAACGGCAGCCCGCTCCCTGGCAATTTCGTTGCTCCGGGCGCTGATGTCGACATGGACGATTTCGGCGTCGGTCTCGCGCAGCTGTTCGGCCAGGTAGATCGTTCCGTCGCCCGTGCCCGCGCCGGCGACGAGCGCCCGGAATCCGCGGTCGAAGCAGCGGCGGCCGCCGAAACAATACTGGTTGATCATCGGCAGATCGTCCAGCCAGGTGCGAACGATCCGCTTTTTCTCCTCCGCGGCGGCGCGCAGCGGATAGGGGAAACGCTCGTATTGATCCTTCACTGCGGGCAGGACCGGTTCGGGGACACTCGCCTTCATTGCGCTCCTGAGTCGCCGACGGTAGTGACTATGTCGCTTCGTCTCGACGCGGCTTGGCGAGACAGATCCGAGTCTACCGACTCGCGCCGGGCAGCGCTTGCCACCGAAGCCGTCGGCGACGCTCTCTCGGAACGATCGGGCTCGGCTCGTCTTGACCGGGGGCGGTGGCCCGGGCTACGCTCGATCCGACACCGGGCCGGCGCCGTCGAACCGCCAATAGCGTTGCCGACTTCGTCCGAATCAGCCCGCAAGGAGCACGCAATGAGAGGAATGCAATTCACGCTGAGCGCAAGCTTGTTGCTGCTCGGTCTTGCCGTATCCAGCCTTGCTGCGGCGGGTTCGATCAAGGGTGCCGTTGTCGTCACCGGGGCGCTCGCGGCGCAGAAAAAGGTCGACGTCACGATCGACCAGTACGTATGCGGCACCGAAAAGGAAGCCGGAGACCTGCTGGTGTCTCCGCGCAAGGAGCTGAAGAATGCGGTGGTGTGGCTCGAGAACCCACCGGCCAGCGCGCTTGCCACCGCCCCGGCGCTTCCAACTAAAGTCGAGATGGACCAGAACGGATGCGTGTTCATTCCGCGCGTGGTCGTTGTCCCGGCGGGTGGCACGGTGGACTTTCTGAACAGCGACCGCCTGCTGCACAACCTTCATGCGACGCCAAAGCTCAATGTCTCGTTCAACCGCACACAGCCGAAGAACCGGACGATTCCGGTGACCTTTTCCAAGCCGGAAATCGTCCGTATCAACTGCGATCTGCACTCGTGGATGCTCGGATGGGTA
>JBDTXW010000054.1:0-13612 GCA_040005975.1 Betaproteobacteria bacterium
TTGCGGCGCTCGCAGCGAAGTCGCCCGGCTTGACGCGTCGACAGGGCTGCCGCTACGCTCGAAGCGTTTCCGCGCTTGCAATCACTTGGGCGGCGTTCGCGTTCTAGCGACGCTTCCCGCCCCATCTCTCCTTGAACGAGTGAATTCACCGCGTCAGCTGCCCATGCCTTCGCCCCGCGCGACGCGCGCGTTCGCGCACCTGATCGTATTGGCGCTGGGACTCGACTTGG
Organism: Betaproteobacteria bacterium; assembly: GCA_040005975.1. Taxonomy (GTDB): domain Bacteria; phylum Pseudomonadota; class Gammaproteobacteria; order Burkholderiales; family Casimicrobiaceae; genus PALSA-1003. Next base: position 231 of record JBDTXW010000054.1, read on the forward strand.
CATGGCGCTGTGCGCCGGCAGCCGCAGACGTCGCAGCGCAGGCCTACAGGGTCGAGGTCGTCGCGCCTGGGCCCATCAAAGCAGCCGTCGAGCGCAGCCTCGACCTCATCCGCTGGCAGTCCTACGCAGAAATTACGCCCGAGTTCTTCGACCTCCTCGTGGCCGACGCGCGATCGCAGGCGCTCGACGCGGCCGAAGCGCAGGGCTATTTTTCGGCGAAAGTCGAAAGCGAGATCGACCATTCGACGACTCCCGCAACGGTGCGCTTGCGGATCGTGCCGGGCGAGCCGACGACGGTCGCCTCGGTCGACTTGGTCGTCGTTGGAACGGCCGCGCTGGGTGATCCCGTAGGAAGCGCGCTGATCGCGCGCATGCAAACCAACTGGTCGCTGCCCAGAGGCGCGCTGTTCCGCCAAGCGGATTGGATAGCCGCCAAGACCGGCGCAGTGCAAGCGTTCTCGGTGGACCGCTACGCAGCGGCGAACCTGATCGAAAGCCGCGCCGATGTCGATCCGGATACGCATACCGCCGCGCTTCACGTAACGATCGACAGCGGACCGCCGTTTCGCTTCGGTTCCCTCGACGTGACTGGCTTGCAGAAATACAGCGAGTCGCTGGTCAGGAACCTGGTGACCTTCGCCCCCGGCGAGTCCTATACGGCCGAGGCACTGCAGATTTTCCTGCGCCGACTCAACGGCTCGGGCTACTTCGCCAGCGCGCAGGCGACCGTCGAAGCCGAACCCTCGCAAGCCGACGCCGCGCCGGTGCACCTGCGGCTGATCGAGGCGCCCGAAAAGAAAATCAGCGCCGGCGCCGGTTTTTCCACCGACACGCTCTACCGCGCCCAGCTGAGCTACGATGATTTCAACATCGACCGGAATGGACTTCGTTTCCACGCCGATATCGATGCCCAGGCCAAGATCCAGAGCGCGACCTTGCGATTGACGCTGCCGCCGCGCGTGCCGCAGTACACCGATACGTACTCGGCCAACGTCGCCCATACCGACATTTCCGGTTTGCGGACCAATGAATTCACCGCCGGCTGGAAGCGCAAAACGGCGGCCGAGCGCGACCAGATCAGCTACGGGATCGCGTTCTACGCCTCGCAGCAGATGCCGACCAACGCCGAATCGGCGAACGCGCACGCGCTGTTTTTCGAGTACGGCCGTACCTGGCGCAACGTCGACGACCTCCTGTCACCGACGCGCGGCTACGCGGTCAATGCGCAGATCGGCGCCGGGCCTCCGGGCGCTTCGACCGCTGCGTTCGGGCGCGGCATCGCGCAGCTGGCTGCCTGGCTGCCGGTCGACACGAGGACGCAGTTCCTGTTCAAGGCCGAGGCCGGCGCCGTGGCCGCGCGCAGCGCGCGCGATGTGCCGATTGCGCTGCTCTTCCGCACCGGCGGCGATACGACGGTGCGCGGCTATGCTTTTGACAGCCTCGGGCCGCGCCTTGGCGACGCGACCGTTGGCGGGCGCTACTACGCAATCGGCAGCGCCGAAGTGGTGCGCTGGATCGCCGAGTCGTGGGGCATCGCTGTATTCGTCGACGCCGGCAATGCCGCCGATCGCGCCTCCGACCTGAAGCCTGTCTACGGCTACGGCGTCGGTGCCCGACTGCGCACACCGATCGGTCCGCTGCGACTCGATATCGCTTACGGCGAAGCGACCCGCACGATCCGGCTGCATCTTTCGGCGGGCCTGTCGTTCTGATGCTTCTCGCTCTCGCCGCAAAAAGAGTCGCCGTGTCTCTGCTGATCGTCGCGCTGCTGGCGCTGGCGCTCATCGCCGGCGCGCTGTGGTTCGCAACCAGCGACGCTGGCCTGCGCTGGGCAAGCAGGGAAGTGGCTCAACGCAGCGGCGGCCGGCTAACGCTCGAGGGTGTCACCGGCTCGCTCGGCAGCACCGTGCGGATCGCGCGACTCGAATTCACCGACGAAGACCTGCGCCTCATCGCCAACGACGTCGCGTTCACCTGGTCGCCGCGCGTCCTGCTTTCCCGCAATGTCGTCGTCGACAACCTGTCCGCTGCGACGGTAGCGCTCGAGTTCAAGCCCAGCGCCGGGCCGAGTGCGCCGCCCGCCTCGCTGGTGCTGCCGTGGCCGATCGACGTGCGGCATGCGGAAGTCGCAACGCTGAGCGTTGCCAGCGGGCCGAACCGCTGGCAGGTGACGCAGCTCGGCTTCCGCTACACCGGCGCGATCGAGCGCCACGCGCTCGACGAGCTGGCGCTCGACAGCGAATGGGGCTCGGTGCGCGGCAGGCTCGCGATTGCCGCCATGCCGCCGTTCGCCGCCGAAGGCAGTATCGCCCTCGCCGGCAGCGACGCGCTACGGCGCGCGATCGCCACGATAGCGGTCGGCGGGAACATGACGACACTCTCGCTGTCGGGCGAGGGAAACGTCGAGGACGCGCGCGCAACGGGTACCGCGCGCGTCGCGCCGTTCGAAGCGCGCCGACTGCGAGACTTCGAGCTCCGCATCGAGAACGTCGACCTCGCGCGATTCGACGCAGCGCTGCCGCGGACCGCGCTGTTGGCCACGATCGCGGGCGCGGGCCGCGACGATGGCAGCGTGCGCGGCGCGTTGACGGCGAAGAATGCGATTCCCGGTCCGTGGTCGGATGGACGACTGCCGGTGGCGACGCTTGCATCGGCGTTTGTCGCCGATGACGATCGCTTCCAGCTCGATGGACTCGACGCCGCGCTGGGCGAGGCGGGTCGCGTCACCGGCGACGCAGGGGTCGATCACGGCGCGGCGACCTTTCAGCTTGCGGTGCGCGACCTCGACCTCCATCGTATCGCGGTCGACCTGAAACCGACGCGGCTGGCCGGAACGCTCGCCGGCCGGATGCGCGTCGACACGGATCAAGCCGATGGCGAGATGAATGGCGATCTTCGGCAATCGGACATGGCCCTCACCTTCCGTGCCGCCATCAGCCGCGGTGTGGTCGACGTCAAGACGTTTCGGGCGCGCGCTCGCGGCGGCATGCTGCAAGGTACGGCGAGCCTGACCCTTGCGGGCACGCAGGATTTCAACGTCGCCGCAACCGCGACGGCGCTCAATCCCGCGGCCTTCGGCGACTATCCGGTGGCCTCGCTGTCGGGCAGCGCCAACGCACGCGGTGCACTCAAGCCCGTGTGGTCAGCCGCCGTTTCTTTCGATCTCGGACGCAACAGCAGCCTGCCCGGCCGTCCGCTCACCGGTGCCGGCAGGCTCGCGCTCTCGCCCGGCAGCGTGCGCGATGCGAGAGTCGAGCTCGGCGCCGGCGCGAATCACCTGAGCCTGACCGGCAATTTCGGCCGCGCCGGCGACATCCTCGACGTCGCGCTGGATGCGCGCGATCCTGCCGCGCTCGATGCACGGCTGGGTGGCCGCCTGCGCGCCAACGGCAAAATTGCCGGCACGTGGAAAGCACCGGCTCTCGCGTTCAGCGCGACCGGCGATGGCCTTCGCGTCGGCACCACCTTCGCCGCGGCGACCCTTGCCGCCGAGGGCGAAATTGGCGCCGGCGCCACCGATCGTCCAGTGCGGCTTTCGTTGACGACGACCGCGTTACGCATCGACACGGTCGTTGCGCGGAGCCTGCATGCTGAGGTTGCGGGCACGCTCGGGCGTCACCAGGCGAGAATCGACGTCGCGGGCAATGCAGCCGATGCAGATGTCGAGCTCGCCACACGGCTTGAAGGCGGCTGGTCGGGTGACACATCGACCGGGGCATGGACCGGACGCATCGTCGCGCTGGACGCCAAGGGCAAGTACCCGCTGGCGCTCGCGCAGCCGGCTGAACTCGAAGCCGGAGCACGCCGGATCCGTGTCGCGGGTCTGCGCGGCACGCTCTCCGGCGGCCGCTTCGCCGTCGATGAGCTGCGCTGGCAGGACGGCCACTTATCCAGCCGAGGCGAATTCGCCGCACTGCCGGCGGCGCCATTGTTCGCCTTCACCGGCGCCGGGCCTCGCGTCGTGTCGACGCTGACTCTTGCCGGACGATGGTCATTCGCCGCGGCGCCTCGCATCACCGGCACCTTGTCGGTCTCGCGCGAAGGCGGCGATCTGGCGCCGGCCGACGCGCCGGAACTCGCGCTCGGGCTTACGCGCGCCGAGCTTGTCGCGGAATTCGTCAACGACCGCGTGCACGCGACCCTCGTCGCGCGGTCGCGCCTGGCCGACGCGGACGTGAGCGCCGATCTCGCGCCGGCACCGCAGGCCGCAGCCCCGTTCGGCGCCGGCGCCCCGCTCACCTTGTCGACCCGTGTGAACGCGGCATCACTGCGTGCGCTGCAGGTTGTCGCGGGCACGTCGGCAATCGTCGACGGCCGTTTGAAGCTCGATCTCACCGGACATGGAACCTTGGAAAGCGTACGCTTCTCCGGGACCGTCGAAGGCGATGCGCTCAAGCTCGAAGCGCCGCAGTACGGTGTCGCGCTAAAGGATGGGCGGCTGCGCGCACGTCTGACCGACGAAGCAGTCAGCGTCAGCGAATTCTCGTTTGCCGCGGGTGACGGCCGTTTTGTCGCCAGCGGCTCGCTGCCTGCCTCGCGCGACGTCGACGGTGGTCGGCTTGCCTGGAAGGCCGACAAGCTCGCGCTGTTCAACCGGCCCGACACGCGACTCACGCTCACCGGCGCCGGCACGCTGTCGATCCAGAAGAACGGCGTCGGTCTGGTCGGGGCGCTGAAGGCGGACGAAGGGTATTTCGAATTTCGTCCGGGCGGCACCGACGTGCCCGGCGACGACGTGATCGTGCGCGGGCGCGAGCGCAGACCCTCGCGCGACATGGCGCAACGCGTGCCGTTCAACGTCGACCTCGATCTCGATTTTGGCGAACGGCTGACGTTCGTCGGCGAAGGCTTCGATACCGGCCTCGGCGGCAAGCTGCACGTCAAGACGACCGGCGAGCACGATCTGGTCGCCAACGGCACGATCAACGTCGTCCGCGGCACGTACACGACGTTCGGCCAGCGGCTGACGATCCAGCGCGGCCGACTGTACTTCGTTGGGCCGCTGGACAATCCAGGTCTCGACGTGCTCGCCATCCGCAAAAATCTGCCGGTCGAGGCCGGCGTCGAGGTGACGGGCACCGTGCGCGTGCCGCATGTGCAATTGACGTCGAATCCGCCGGTGCCCGACAACGAGAAACTTGCCTGGCTGGTGCTCGGACATGGCCTGGAGAACACCAGCAGCGCCGACGCCGCGCTGTTGCAGGCGGCGCTCGCGGCGCTCGGCAGTCCGAACGCGGCACCGTTCGGACAGCGCATCGCGCGCACGATCGGCGTCGACGAAATAAGCGTCCATTCGGGGTCCGACCCCCAACGTACCGGCACCGCGGGCCAGGTCGTCGCATTCAGCAAGCGCTTGAGCGACAAGCTGACCCTGATTTACGAACAGGGGCGCTCAGTGGCCAACAACGCGCTCAAGCTCGAGTATTCGCTCTCGCACGCATTGACGATACGCGCTGAAGCCGGCGTCGTCAGCGGCATCGGCGTCTACTACAGTCACTCGTACGATTGATGCACCGAGGGTTTTGCGCGGCGCGATGCGATGCGCCGGCGAACGTGCGGGACGCTGGCTGAAGATCGTGGCGCGCCCGACAGGAGTCGAACCTGTGACCTTTGGCTTCGGAAACCAACACTCTATCCAACTGAGCTACGGGCGCACGCTCGGATTCTACCCGCTGCGTGTAGCACCGTCCATCGCGCGCGCGGCACCGAGACGCGACCCCGGTGCGGATTTCGCCTCGCTCCCACCCACGTTATAATGCGCGCCTTGTATTGCGGCAACGCACGATGATTCGACAACCGGTGCTGCCGCATCCATGGAAAGTTTGCCCCGGCTTGCCAGGATTTCCACGATGAGCGATGAGCGCACCTCGCCGATAAAAACACCCAAGCAGTTGGTGATCGTGGTGGCCCTCGGCTTGCTGGTCCCGCTCACGCTGTTCCTGCTGCTGTCGCAACTGATCACCGGCGTCAAGCGCGACGACACGGGCGAAACGGAGGCGCGGGTGCTAGCGCGCATCAGACCGGTTGGCGAACTCACGGTCGCCGGTGTGCGCGCAAGCATGAGCGGCGAACAGGTGTTCCAGGCGGTCTGCAAGACCTGTCACGAGGCGGGCATCGCCGGTGCGCCCAAATCCGGCGACAGGGCGGCATGGGCCGCTGCGATCAAGAAAGGCTATGGCACGCTGGTGCAGCACGCGATCAACGGCTTCCAGGAGCCGGGCAAGGTGATGCCGCCGCGAGGTGGCAATTCCGATCTCTCCGACGTCGAAGTCGAGCGCGCGGTCGTGTACATGGCCAATCGTTCCGGCGCGAATTTCAAGGAGCCGCCCGCACCTGCCGCGACGGTCGCCGCGGCTGCACCTCCGACGGCCGCAGCCACCGTTGCTGCGCCCGCGGCCGTCGCCGCAGCGGGCTCGTCCAACGCGCCCCCTGCCGCGGCAGCTCCGCCGGCGGCAAAGGCCGGCGCGCCGCTCGACCTGCAATCCGGCCAGGCGATGATGCAAAAGTACGCCTGCGCTGCATGCCATGCCGTCGACAAGGCGGGCGTCGGCCCGGCGTATCAGAAGGTGGCGGCGAAATATCGCGGCGACAAGAATGCGCCGGCGAAGCTCGAGCAGAAGGTCAAGGCCGGCGGCGCGGGCGTCTGGGGGCCGGTGCCGATGCCGCCCAACGCCGCCGTCCCCGATGCCGACATCAAGGCGCTGGTGAACTGGATCCTGTCGCTCAAGCCATAGCGGGGAGCGATCAGCGCGCAAGCATCGCGCGGAGCTGCCGCAGGCGCGCATTGCCGGCTTCCTTGTCGCGTGCCGCGTCGCCCGGCTCGCGCGCCGCATTGGCGTGTCGAAGGTCCTCCTGTGCGAGCTCGCCGATGAAGCGCGACGGCTCAGCGCTCTGCCATTCGCCTGCGCGCTTGCGGCGCCGGCACCACGATAGACTCAAGGTCTGCTGAGCGCGCGTCAGGCCGACGTACATGAGCCTGCGCTCCTCGTCGACATTGCCCGCGGCGATCGCCTCGCGGTGCGGCAGAACACCCTCCTCCAGTCCAACCAGGAAGACATGCGCGAACTCTAGGCCTTTGGCGGCGTGCAGCGTCGACAGCCTGACGGCGTCGGCTTGTCTGCCCTCTTCGCCTTCGAGCAGCGTCAACAGCGCGATCGATTGCGTGAGCTCGAGGAGGTTCCTTTGGTCGGCGTCGCCCTTGCCGGAAAGCCAACGGACGAAATCGCTGACGCTGTCCCAGCGCGTTTGCGCCTCGCGCTTGTCGCAAGTCGAAAAGAGATAGTCCTCGTAGCCTATCGTCTTGATCAGCTCGTCGATCAGCCGGCCCGCCGGCTCGCGCTCGGCACGATAGCGCAGGCCATTGATCATTTTGCAAAACGCGGCCAGCGCTTCCCGCTGCCGCGCCGGCAGCGTGCCGGTAAGTGCGTCGTCGCAGGCCGCGGAGAACAGGCCGCCGGCGCGACCGAGGTGCTCGAGCGTCTGCGCCCCGACGCCGCGCCGTGGCGTCGTTACTGCACGCACGAAGGCAGGATCGTCGTCGTCGTTGGCGATCAGCCGTAGGTAGGCAACCAGGTCGCGAATCTCGGTGCGGTCGAACCAGGACTGCCCGCCGCTGACCGCGTACGGGATGTTCTGTGCGCGCATCGCCTGCTCGAAGGCGCGCGCCTGGTGATTGCCGCGATAGAGCACCGCGAAATCGTCGAAGCGTGCGCGGTGCTCGAACCTGCGCGCAGCAATCGTTCGCGCGACGCCCTCGGCCTCAGCCTGGTCATCGGCCGCCGGCGTGAGCTGGATCGGCTCGCCCAGGCCCAGCCCGCTCCACAGCGCCTTGTCGAAGAGCTTCACATTGTGGCCGATCAGCGCATTGGCCGAACGCAGAATCCTGATCGACGAGCGATAGTTCTGCTCGAGCTTGATGACTTTGAGCGTTGGATAATCGCGCGGCAGTTGCTCGAGATTGGCGAGCGTCGCGCCGCGCCAGCCGTAGATCGCCTGGTCATCGTCGCCGACGGCGGTGAAGGCGGCACGCGACCCGGCGATGAGCCGCAGCAGCCGGTATTGCGCCGGATTGGTATCCTGGTATTCGTCGATCAACAGATAGTGCAGGCGCTGCTGCCAGTGCGCGGCGGCGCCGGCGTCGCGTTCCAGCGCGGCGACCGGCAGGACGATGAGGTCGTCGAAGTCGACCGCCTGATAGGCGCGAAGCGCCGCGCCATAGCGGTCGTAGATGCGCGCCGTGGCGGATTCCGCTTCGGTAGTCGCCGCAGCCAGTGCCGCTTCGGGCGCGACCAGCGCATTCTTCCACGCGCTTATTTGCCACTGCGCGGCGCGAACGCGGGCGCGGTCGCTGGTCCCGAGCAGCTCGGCGACGATCGGTTCAATGTCGGCGGGATCGAGGATCGAAAAGCGCGGCGTCAGATGCACCGCCGCCGCTTCGCGGCGAAGGATCTTCAGGCCGAGCGCGTGAAACGTGCAGATCGTCGGGCCCGCGGCGGCTCGATCGGGCCGGCGCTGTGCGACGCCGCTGCGTTCACGCATTTCGCGCGCAGCCTTGTTGGTAAAGGTGATCGCGGCGATGCCGGCGGAATCGACGCCCTGCTCGATCAGATGCGCGATCTTGACGGTGATCACGCGCGTCTTGCCGCTGCCCGCGCCCGCAATGACGAGCAGCGGTCCATCGATGTAGCGCACCGCGGCGCGCTGCGGCTCGTTCAGCGGAAATTTCATCGCGAGGCGGATGTTAGAATGCGGCGGATTTTAGCATCGGCGACAACCCTCGACAGTGCGACCGGACATCGAATCGGAACAAGGCGGCGTAAGCGCGCCGCCCCAACGCGTGCGCTTCAGGCGGCGATGAGCGATTACGCCGTGGGCGACATTCAGGGCTGCTATGCCGAATTCCGACAGCTGCTCGACCTGATCGCATTCGACCCGGGTCACGACCGGCTCTGGCTGGTGGGCGACCTGGTCAACCGCGGACCGGAATCGCTGCAGGTGTTGCGGACGGTGCGCGGCTTGGGTGAGCGCGCCCTCACCGTTCTGGGTAACCACGACTTTCATCTGCTCACCGTCGCCGCCGGTCACCGCCGCGCGCACGACAACGACACGCTGGCCGGGATTCTCGATGCGCCGGACCGGGAGGAGCTGCTCGCGTGGCTGCGCACGCGTCCGCTGGTCGTGCTCGAGGACGAATGGCTGCTGGTGCATGCCGGGCTGCTACCTTCGTGGATGCCGGCGACGGCGCTGATGCTGTCGCGCGAAGTCCAGGCGATGCTCGCCTCCGACCGGCACGACGACTTTCTGCGTCACCTGTACGGCGACGTGCCGGCGCGCTGGGATGAAACGCTGCGTGGCTACGATCGTCTGCGAGTCGTCGTCAACGCCTGCACGCGCTTGCGTTTCTGCGCCTCCGACGACACGATGCACCTTGGTGAAAAGCGCGGTCCGGATCACACGCCAGCCGGATTCGCTCCGTGGTTCATGCATCCTGAGCGCAAATCGGCTCGCGTCACCGTGCTGTGCGGCCATTGGTCGACACTCGACCTGATGCTTGCGCCGAACGTGCTGATGCTCGATTCGGGCTGCCTGTGGGGCGGTTGCCTGACGGCGCTCAGGCTCGATGATCGGCGACTCTTCCAGGTGCCGGGACGCTCGCCGCCGTCGCCAAGACCTGACGGATAGCGGCCTCGCCCTCGCGCGCCAGATCGCGTCTGTGCGGCCCATGAGCGGCAAGCGGCGGCGCGACCCGCTACCAGAGGGAACCGCCGAATTGCTGGTCGTAGAGCGCTGCCAGCCGCTCGCGGCCGACCAAGTGGTTCTGGCCGCCTCGCGATGCGATCTTCACCGCGCCGAGCAGCGCCGCGAGCCGTCCGGTGCGGAGCCACTCCCAGCCGTGCGCGATCCCGTAGAGCAGTCCGGCGCGGTAGGCATCGCCGCAGCCAGTCGGATCGACGAGCGCCGTCGGGCGGACCGCGGGCACGGCAATCACCTCGTCTCCGCGATAGATTCGCGAGCCTTCGGCGCCGAGCGTCACGATCAACGCGTCCACGCGCGCTGCGATGTCCGCCAGCGCAAGCCCGGTGCGCTCGCACAGCAGCTGCGCTTCATAGTCATTGACGGCAACGTAGTCGGCGGCTTCGATCATCGACACCAGCTCGTCGCCGGTAAACAGCGGCAGGCCCTGACCGGGGTCGAAGATGAAAGGAATGCCGGCCGCAGCGAAACCGCGCACGTGCGACTGCATTCCTTCCTTGCCGTCGGGCGCGACGATCCCCAGCGCGATTCCATCGACGTTGCCGACGTGGTTGAGCTCGGAGCGATTCATCGCACCGGGATGAAAGGCGGTGATCTGGTTGTCGTCGAGATCGGTGATGATAAAAGCCTGCGCCGTGAAGGTGCCAGGGACGGCGCGTAAGCCCTCGCTCGCGATGCCGAGCGAGGCGAGCCGCTCTGCATATGCGGCGCCGTCGTCCCCGACGGTCGCCATCACCACCGGCTCACCGCCGATCGCCTTCAGGTTGTAGGCGATGTTGCCCGCGCAGCCGCCCCATTCCTGGCGCATTTCGCCGATCTGGAACGACACGGACAGCACGCGCGTCTGGTCGGGCAGGATGTGCCGCGAAAAACGGTCGGGAAATACCATGATCGTGTCGCGGGCGAGCGACCCGCAGATAAGCGTGCGCGGGGCCATCGGAGAGCCGTCAGGAAGGGTTAAGGGCCCGGCAGTCTAAACCAGACCAGGGGCCTGCGCGCGGGTGGTCTGGCGCGGGTGCCGCCGCGCCGCGGCTCACGCCGACGACTCGCGGCCGATTTCGCGGACGATGAACTGCTGCCGGCGCGATACCGGCAACGCTTCTGTTACGCCTCGAAGCAGAACCTCCCAGTGCGCGTCGCCGTCGGCGCTGACACGGCGCTCGAAGCCCCGGATCGCCTCCCGCGCGACCAGGCAGTTGCGATGAACGCGAACGAAACGCGGACCGAACTCCTCCTCGAGGCGAGTCAGCGACTCCTCGAGCAAGAACTCGCGATCGGCGGTTCGGATCGTGATGTACTTGAGCTCGGCCTTCAGATAGATGACCTCCTCGATGGCCACCAGCACGACGCGCGAGCGTTCGGTCACCGACAGGAAGCGGCGGGCCGCGGCGGGCAAGCGGTCAAGTTTGCCTTCCGACAGCGGCCGCAGCCGCGGCACCTGCTGCAGCGCCGCGAGCAGCCGCTGCACGCGGACCGGCTTGACCAGATAGTCGACGGCGTGAACCTCGAACGCGGCGATCGCATGCTCGTGATACGCGGTGGTGAAGATCAGGACCGGCGGGACCGCCAGCTTCAGCAGGTGTCTTGCCAGTTCGATGCCGTCCATGTCGGGCATGTGGATGTCGCTCAAGACCAGGTCGGTTGGCGTGTTGCCCAGCAGACTCAACGCTTCGCGTCCGCTGGCAGCCTCGCCGACGACGACCAGCGGCAGCGCGGTCGTGCAATCGTCGAGCAGCTCGCGCAGCCGCCGGCGTGCCGGCGCCTCGTCGTCGACGATCAGCACTTTCAGCGGGGCGTCAGCCACGCGGCTTTTCCGTCTGTTGCTGCGTTCGGTAGGGCATGCGTATGTGCACCTCGTAGCTGTCCCTGGTCAGCCGGTTCTCCAGACTCGCCTCGGCATCGAAATGCAGCGCCAGGCGCTCACGGATATTGGCGAGCGCCATCTTGTTGCCGCCGCCGCGGCCCGGGCCCGGCTGGTACGGGTTGCGCAGGATCGCATGGACTTCGCCGCGGCTTAAGAAGATATTAATCGCGATCACCCCCGGCGCGCTAGAAGGCTCGATGCCATGGTAGACGGCATTCTCGAGCAGCGGCTGCAGAACCAGCGGCGGCACCATCGCGTCCTTCGGCATGTTGTCGACGTGCCAGTCGATGCTCAGGCGGTCGCCAAGGCGCAGCTTTTCGAGGTCCAGATAATGCCGGCAAAGCTCGACCTCGTTGGCCAGCGGCGCGAGCTGGCGATTGTCGCGCATCAGCACCCGGAACAGGTCGGCCAGGTCTTCGAGCGCGGTTTCGGCGCGGCGGGGATCGGTGCGCATCTGCGAGAGCACGGCGTTGATGCTGTTGAACAGAAAGTGTGGCCGGATGCGGGCCTGCAACGCCTGCAGGCGCGCCTCGGTGACGGCGGGCGACAGCGCCTTGGCGCGCAGCTGGAAGTAGGCGAGCAGCGCCGCGGCGAGCAGCAGCGAAAAGACGACGTCGCGCAGCATCGTGCCGACGGTGAAGTCCGCGACGAGCACAGCGATCGCCGTGTCGAACGCGAGCGCGACGGCGAGCGTCAGCAGAAGCACGGCCGTCACGCCGGTGCGATAAGGCAGGCGCTCGAGCCCCGGGGCGGCGATATACATCAGCAGGAGCTGCAGCAGCAGCTGCGGCTCGACGATCGACATCATCTCGAGCCACGCCTTCGAAATCGCCGACCAGCGCGTCTCGCGGACCAGCGCGGCGACGAGCACCAGCGCATTGACCGCGAGGAGGATGCGCAGGATCGTGCCGAGATTGCGCAGTTCCGGCAGCGAGAGTCGGACCGCGTTTTGATTTATACTAGGTCGCATTGTTCGTTGCTTCCGGCCCGGCGCGAGCGGAAATCGACCGGCACCGGTCGCGGGACCGAGGTGCAGAATGTCGGCGCCCGGCTATTGTGCGGAAGACGTCCGGGTGAGGCAAGCCATGTCCACGCGCAAATCCGATCCGGCCATCGCGGCGGCCGCCGGCTGGTCTGGCCGCTTCAGCGAGCCTGTCGCCGAGCTGGTCAAGCGCTACACCGCGTCGGTCGACTTCGACAAGAGACTCGCCACCGCCGATATTGCAGGCTCCCTCGCGCACGCGCGCATGCTGGCAGCGGTGGGTGTCCTGCCTGCTGCCGATCTCACCGCGATCGAGCGCGGGCTGGCGGCGATCAGCGACGAGATTCGGCGCGACGCATTCGCGTGGTCGCCCGACGACGAAGATGTACACCTCAACATCGAAAAGCGTTTGATCGCGCTGATTGGCGATGCCGGCAAGCGCCTGCACACCGGACGCTCGCGCAACGATCAGGTCGCGACCGATCTGCGCCTCTATGTGCGCGCGGCGATCGATGACGTCGGCGCGGCGATGGTCGCACTTCGCGGTGCCCTGCTCGATCTCGCCGAGCCGCATGCCGCGACGATCATGCCGGGCTTCACGCATCTTCAGGTCGCGCAGCCGGTGACTTTCGGCCATCACCTCCTCGCCTATGAGGCGATGCTCTCGCGCGATGCCGAACGGCTGATCGACTGCCGTCGGCGCGTCAACCGGCTTCCGCTCGGCAGCGCGGCGCTGGCCGGCACCAGCTTTCCGATCGACCGCGACCAGGTCGCGCGCGAGCT
>JBDTXW010000055.1:0-13472 GCA_040005975.1 Betaproteobacteria bacterium
GACAAGCTCGCCGAGCGCTCGAAAGACACCGGCTCGAAGGCCAACGGAGGCGATCTGGACTGGAACGCGCCGGCCAATTTCGTCAAACCGTTCGCCGACGCGATGATTGCGCTGCCCAAGGGCAAATTCACGACGACTCCGGTCAAATCGCAATTCGGCTGGCATGTCATCGAGGTCGATGACATACGCGATGCCAAGGTACCGGGCTACGACGAAGTGAAGCCGCAACTCGCACAGCGCATGCAGGGTCAGGTCGTAGACAAATATCTGCGCGATCTGCGCGCCAAGAACGGGTTCTGACCCCTGGCGCGAGCCGATGCGGGTGATGAGGGCAGGCAGCAACAGCCTGCCCTTTTTCTTGCTCGGCGGCACCGCTTCTCGCGGCCGTTTTCGTCCGGATGCTATTCTTCGCGCTTCGCGAAACTGATGGGCGCGGCACAGCGGGAGCGGATGCGATGGCGAAGATTCCTCGTCCGAAAGACTTCTACGCCGGTCTGATGTTCGTCGCGTTCGGTGTTGCGGCAATCGTCATCGGACGGAATTATCCGCTGGGAAGCGCCGCGCGCATGGGTCCCGGTTACTTTCCGCGGCTGCTGGGCATCCTGCTAATCGTGCTCGGCGCCGCACTGTCGTTGGCCGCGCTTCGTGGCAAGGGCCCGCCGCTGCCGGGATGGAAATGGCGCCCGGTCAGCATCGTCCTCCTGAGCGTCGTCGCATTCGGCCTGTTGCTGACCCATGCCGGACTCGTGCTGTCGACGATCGGGCTCATCGTCGTCGCCAGCACGGCGAGCCATGAGTTTCGCCTCAGGGAATCGATACTGAGCGGCATCGTGCTGGCCGCACTTTCGGTCGGCGTGTTCATCATCGGGCTGAAGCTGCAACTGCCGATCTGGCCGGGTAGCGGCTGACGACGCGCGATGGACGTCTTCAGCAACCTCGCGCTTGGTTTCGGCGTCGCGCTGACGCCGCTCAACCTGCTGTACGCACTGGTTGGCGTGCTGGTAGGGACGCTTATCGGCGTCCTGCCGGGGATAGGCCCGGTGGCGACGATCGCGATGTTGCTGCCGACGACCTACGGGTTGCAGCCGGTATCGGCGCTGATCATGCTCGCAGGAATCTACTACGGCGCGCAGTACGGCGGGTCGACGACGTCGATCCTGATCAACATGCCCGGCGAGACGTCGTCCGCGGTCACCTGCCTGGACGGACACCAGATGGCGCTCAAGGGCGAAGCCGGCGCCGCGCTGGCGGTGGCGGCCCTCGGCTCGTTTTTTGCCGGATGCGTCGCGACGGTGGCGATCGCCGCCTTTTCCCCACCGTTGTCGTCGATCGCGCTCAAGTTCGGTCCCGCCGAGTACTTTTCACTCATGGTGCTGGGGCTGATCGGCGCCGTCGTGCTCGCGCACGGCACGCTGCTGAAGGCGATCGCCATGGTTGTGCTCGGCTTGCTGCTGGGCATTGTCGGCACCGACGTCAATTCCGGCATGGCCCGCTTCGCCTTCGACATTCCGGAACTGATCGACGGCATCGGCGTCGTCGCGGTCGCGATGGGCCTGTTCGGCTTCGCCGAAATCATCACCAATCTCGAGAGCACCGAAAAACGAGCGATCGTCTCGGCGCGGGTCAAGGGACTGTGGCTGACCGCCAAGCAATTGCGGCAAGCTGCGCCCGCGGTGCTGCGCGGCACCGCGATCGGATCGGTGCTGGGACTACTGCCCGGAGGCGGCGCGATGCTCGCGTCGTTCGCGGCGTACACGGTCGAAAAGAAAGTCGCCAAGGATCCGAGCCGCTTCGGAAAAGGTGCGATCGAAGGCGTTGCCGGGCCGGAGTCCGCCAACAATGCCGGCGCGCAGACCTCGTTCATTCCGCTGCTGACGCTCGGCATTCCCGAGAACGCCGTGATGGCACTGATGGTCGGCGCAATGACGATACACAACATCCAGCCCGGTCCTCAGGTCATGACGTCCAACCCTTCGCTGTTCTGGGGTCTGGTTGCCTCGATGTGGGTCGGCAACCTGATGCTGGTTGTGCTGAATCTGCCGCTGATCGGCGTCTGGATCAAGCTGCTGCAGGTGCCATATCGCCTGCTCTACCCGGCGATCCTGCTCTTTTGCGGCATCGGCGTGTACTCGACCAACAATGCGAGCCTCGACGTCGTGATGACCGCGATTTTCGGCTTTCTCGGCGTCGTTTTCGTCAAGCTCCAATGCGAGCCGGCGCCGCTGCTGCTGGGCTTCGTGCTCGGGCCACTGATGGAAGAAAATCTGCGCCGCGCGATGCTGCTATCGCGCGGCGATCCATTGGTTTTTTTCACGCGGCCGATATCGCTGGCGATGCTGATCGCCGCGGCGGGATTGCTGCTGCTGATCATCCTTCCCAACTTCCGCAAGACGCGCGACGCTGCGTTCCAGGAAGAGACCTGATGCGAGCCAATGCGCAATGAGACGATGATGACCGAACCGATGGTGCCGGAAGCGATGATGCGCGATTCCCGAGAGCAAGCCGGCGGTTTCGACTGGAGCCTTCCGTACGCATCGCGCCGGCAGCCGATTTTGGCGCGCAACGTCGTCGCGACCTCGCAGCCGCTTGCGACCCAGGCGGGGATCGCGATGCTGCACGCGGGCGGCAACGCCGTCGATGCGGCGCTGGCTACGGCGATTGCGCTCACCGTCGTCGAGCCATGCAGCAACGGCCTCGGCAGCGACCTGTTTGCGCTGGTATGGGATGGCGCCGCGCTGTCCGGGCTCAACGCCTCGGGGCGCGCTCCGGTCGCGTGGACGCCGGCCCGATTCGCGGGCCATGGGGCGATGCCGCGCACCGGCTGGGACACGGTCACCATGCCGGGTGCCGTGTCGGGCTGGGTCGCGCTGTCGCGGCGATTCGGCAAGCTTCCCTTCGGCGACCTGTTCACGCCGGCGATTCGCTATGCCACCGAGGGCTATGCCGTTTCGCCGGTCATCGCCGAAAAATGGGCGAAGGCCGTCCCGATACTCGGTCAGGTCGAAGGTTTCGCCGAACATTTTTTGCCGCGCGGTCGGGCACCGGCAGTCGGCGAGATATTCAGCTCCGCCGCGATGGCGCGATCGCTGCAGAAAATCGCGGCAAGTGGTGGCGAGTCATTCTATCGCGGCGAGCTGGCGGAGGCCATGGTCGCGCATGCTCGCGCCCACGGAGGCGTCCATGCGCTTGCCGATTTTGACGCTCATCAGTGCGACTGGGTAGCGCCGCTCGCGCACGTTTACCACGGCCACACGATCCACGAGATCCCGCCGAACGGCCAGGGCATCGCGGCGCTGATGGCGCTCGGCATCCTGGAAAACTTCGACGTGGGCGCGCAGCCGGTGGATGCCGTCGCGACGCAACATCTGGAAATCGAGGCGATGAAGCTCGCCTTTGCCGATGTCTACCGGTACGTAGGCGACCCGAAGTCGATGCGCGTGACCCCCGCACAATTGCTCGACCGCCACTATCTCACGGCGCGTGCCCGCCTCATCGACCGCACCCGCGCGCAGGATTTCGCTCACGGCACGCCGCCGCCCGGCGGCACGGTCTATCTCGCGGCAGGCGACCGCAGCGGGATGATGGTGTCGCTGATCCAGTCGAACTACATGGGTTTCGGCTCCGGCATCGTCGTCCCCGGCACGGGCATCAGCCTTCAGAACCGCGGCACCGGTTTTTCTCTGCAGCCAGACCATCCGAACCTGGTCAGCGGCGGCAAGCGGCCGTTTCACACGATCATTCCCGGCTTCGTCACGCGCGACGGCGCGCCGTATGCGGCGTTCGGCGTCATGGGCGGGCCGATACAGCCGCAGGCCCACCTGCAGGCGCTGGTGCGGCTGATCGACTACCGCGCGAACCCGCAGGCGGCGCTCGATGCACCGCGCTGGAAGGTCAACGACGGTATCTCGATCGACCTCGAGGCCAGCGCCGCAGCGTCGTTGCGCGAAGGCCTGCAAGCGCTGGGGCACGCGTTCGCGTCTATCCCCGATTCGTATATGGATTTCGGGGCAGGCCAGTTCATCCTCCGCGGTGAGCACGGCTATATCGCCGGGTCGGATCCTCGGCGCGACGGTCAGGCCGCAGGCTATTGAAGCGACGCTTTAGCGTTCGCCGCGCGCCTTGACCGCGGACAGAGGCAAGAGCTGGGGCAGCTCGATCCGCCGGCGTCCGGGCTCGACGCTCGCGAGCGCGTCGGTTTCGAGCATCGTCGCGAGGCTCCGCCGCGTAAGGTCCTGATAGCTCTGCGTCCCTTCGATCTTCCAGGCGAGCTCTTGTTCGGTAAGCTCGCGCACGATCCTTGCCGGTACGCCGGCGACGAGCATTCGCGGCGGCACGATCATGCCGGCCTTGATGAAAGCCATTGCGGCAACGATGGCCGATTCGCCGATCACCGCATTGTCGTTGACGACGGCGTTCATGCCGACCAGCGCATTGGCCTTGACGATGCAGCCGTGCAGTATCGCCCCGTGCCCGATATGGCCGTTCTCTTCGACCACCGTATCGGTGCTGGGGAACCCATGCATCACGCACGCATCCTGGATGTTCGAGCCGGCGCGAAGCTCGATGCGGCCAAAATCGCCGCGAAGCGATGCCGTGGGACCGACATAGCAGCCGGGCCCGACGATGACATCCCCGATCAGCACGGCGCTGGGGTGAACGAACGAGCTCGGATCGACGACCGGAGTCACGCCGTTGATCGACCAGACTTTCATGCGCCTCGTAGCCTCCTCGAGCAGCATATTGGAACCAAATTCACGCCCGCTCCGCTTCAGCCGATCCAGCGGCGCGCGTTGCGGAACATGCGCATCCACGGCGAGTCCTCGCCCCAGTCCTCCGGATGCCACGACATCTGCACGCTGCGGAATACCCGTTCGGGATGCGGCATCAGTATCGAAAAGCGGCCATCCGCCGTAGTCAATCCGGTGATGCCCTGCGGCGACCCATTGGGATTGTACGGGTATCGCTCGGTCGTCGCGCCCCGGTTGTCGACGAAGCGCAATGTCACCAGTGCGGAGGCGGCGGCCTCGTGCGCCCCATCGCGGAACTCGGCATAGCCTTCGCCATGCGCCAGCGCGACCGGCATGCGGCTGCCCTCCATCCCGGCAAAGAAAAGTGACGGTGAAGGCTGCACTTCCAGCAGGACCAGCCGGGCCTCGAACTGCTCCGAGCGATTGCGCACGAAGTGCGGCCAGTGCTCGCTGCCCGGGATGAGCTCGTGCAGGTTGCTCATCATCTGGCAGCCGTTGCAGATGCCCAGCGCGAAGGTCTCGCTGTGGCCGAAGAATGCGGCGAATGCATCGCGCGCTCGCGGATTGAACAGGATCGACTTGGCCCAGCCTTCACCGGCGCCCAGCACGTCGCCGTACGAGAACCCGCCGCCGGCCGCCAATCCCGCGAATCCGGCGAGCGTCTCGCGACCGGCGATGATGTCGCTCATGTGGACGTCGTAGGCCGCGAATCCGGCGCGGTCGAACGCCGCCGCGAGCTCGACCTGGCCGTTGACCCCCTGCTCGCGCAGTATCGCCACGCGCGGGCGCACGCCGGTCGCGATATAAGGCGAAGCGATATCCTCGGCGGGATCGAAGCCGAGCATCGGCGACAGGCCGGGATCATCGGCGTCGGCGATGCGCTCGTATTCCTGGTCGGCCGATGCCGGGTTGTCGCGCATGCGCTGCAGCGCATGCGTCGTCGCCGACCACGCCCGATGCAACTCGACTCTTGACGCCTCGAACAACAGCCCGGCTTCGCCAGCGATGCAAATCCGCCCGTCGGTCGTCGGCTCGCCGACGCAGACACAGCGCAGGCCCGCGGCCTCGAATGCGGCAACGACATCGTGGCGGTCAGCGCTGCGAACCTGCATCAGGGCGCCGAGCTCCTCGTTGAACAGCGCTTCGACAGGAGTGCCGGGCAGCTCGTCGATGCCGATCGCCAGTCCGCAGCGCCCGGCAATCGCCATCTCGACCAGCGTCGCCAGCACGCCGCCGTCCGAGCGATCGTGATAGGCCAGAAGCTTGTGTTGCGCGTGCAGCGCCTGCACCGTCGCAAAGAATGCGGCGAGCGCCGCGGGGTCATCGACGTCCGGCGCGACATCGCCGAGCTGGCCGTAGACCTGCGCCAGCGCCGAGCCACCCAGCCGGTTCTGCCCGTTGCCCAGGTCGACCAGCAGCACCACCGACGCGACGTCGGAACGAAGCTGCGGCGTGAGCGCGCGACGGGCGTCGGCGATGGCCGCGAATGCCGACACGATCAACGACACGGGCGCGGTCACCGCCTTGTCAACGTCACCGTCGCGCCACGCCGTGCGCATCGACATCGAATCCTTGCCGACCGGAATACTGATGCCCAGCGCCGGGCACAACTCGAGCGCGACCGCGCGCACGGTGTCGTACAGCGCCGCGTCCTCGCCCGGATGGCCAGCAGGCGCCATCCAGTTGGCCGAAAGCTTCACGTCGCGTAGGCGGTCGATGGCAACCGCAGCGATGTTGGTCAAGGCTTCGCCGATCGCCATGCGCCCCGATGCCGGTGCATCGATCAGCGCCAGCGGCGTGCGCTCGCCGATCGCCATGGCTTCGCCCGCGTAACCGTCGAAGTCGAGCAAGGTCACGGCAACGTCCGCCACC
The DNA here is from genome assembly GCA_040005975.1 of Betaproteobacteria bacterium. Taxonomy (GTDB): domain Bacteria; phylum Pseudomonadota; class Gammaproteobacteria; order Burkholderiales; family Casimicrobiaceae; genus PALSA-1003. The sequence continues at coordinate 6,621 of JBDTXW010000055.1, forward strand.
GGCACCTGCCATGGCCCGACCATCGGGTCACGCGCGCTCAGGCCCCCGACCGTCCGGTCGCCGATCGTCACCAGAAATGTCTTGTCGGCCACGCTCGGCAGCTGCAGCACGCGGAATACTGCGTCGGCGAGATCGATCTGGCGAGCATCGAACGGTGTCAGCTCGCGCCTGACGTGTACCGCCTCGCGCGTCATCCGTGGCGGCTTTCCCAAGAGCACCGCCAACTCCATGTCGACTGGCTGGTTGCCGAAGGCGCTGTCGGTGACGACAAGCCTCGGTCGCGCCGTCGTGGCCCCTACGACGGCGAAAGGGCAACGCTCGCGCTCGCAGATGGCGCGGAAGCGATCGAGCGAGTCCGGCGCGATCGCGAGCACGTAGCGCTCCTGCGCCTCGTTGCACCAGATCTCACGCGGTGACATGCCCGGCTCCTCGGACGGCACTGCGCGCAGTTCGATCCTGGCTCCGCGCGGTTCCGCGGCCGGGCCGCCCTGCACGAGCTCGGGCAGCGCGTTGGACAGGCCTCCTGCGCCGACATCGTGAATCGACAGGATAGGGTTGTCGTCGGCGAGCTGCCAGCAGCGGTCGATGACCTCCTGCGCACGGCGCTCCAGCTCGGCGTTGCCGCGCTGTACCGAATCGAAATCGAGATCGGCGGTATTCTCGCCGGTCGCCATCGACGATGCCGCGCCGCCACCGAGGCCGATCCGCATCCCCGGCCCGCCGATCTGGATCAGCAGTGCGTCATCCGGCAAAGCGCGCTTGTGGGCGTCGCGTGCGGCGACATTGCCGATGCCGCCGGCGATCATGATCGGCTTGTGGTAGCCGCGCATCTCGCCCGCGACTTTCTGCTCGAACGTACGGAAATAGCCGAGCAGGTTCGGCCGTCCGAATTCGTTGTTGAACGACGCGCCGCCGATCGGGCCGTCGAGCATGATCGAAAGCGCGGATGCGATTCGGTCCGGCCTGCCGTAATCGATCTCCCAGGGCTGGGGCAGCGCCGGAATCCTCAGGTTCGACACCGTGAAGCCGGTCAGACCCGCCTTCGGCTTGGCGCCGATGCCGGTCGCGCCCTCGTCGCGGATTTCGCCGCCGGACCCCGTCGCCGCACCGGGAAACGGCGCGATCGCTGTAGGATGGTTGTGTGTTTCGACCTTCATCAGCACGTGCGTCAGCTCGGCGCGCGCGCCGTAATGGCCGTCGACGCCCGGATAGAAGCGCCGGGCCGTCGCGCCCTCAATGACGGCGGAATTGTCCTCGTAGGCGACGATCGTTCCTTCCGGATTGGCCTCGTGCGTGCGCCGGATCATCGCAAACAACGACAGCGGCTGATGTTTACCATCGATCGTCCAGTCGGCGTTGAATATCTTGTGCCGACAGTGCTCGGAGTTGGCCTGCGCGAACATCATCAGCTCGACATCGGTCGGATTGCGCCCCGCGCCGCCGAAGCTCGCTGCCAGGTAGTCGATTTCGGCGTCGGACAGCGCCAGTCCCAGCGCCGCGTTCGCATCGACGATCGCCTCGCGCCCACGACCGATCAGGTCGATCGATTCCAGTGCCTGCGGCGGCACTTTCGCGAACAGGCGCGCCGCGTCGGCCAGCGCGGGGAATACCGCCTCGGTCATACGGTCGTGAAGTAGCGGCAGCAGTGTCGCGCGATCGGCGTCGGTCAGCGGGGCGCGATCGCGTGTGGCGATCCGGTAGGCGACACCGCGCTCGATGCGCTCGACGGCGCCCAGGCCGCAGTTGTGCGCGATGTCGGTGGCCTTGGACGCCCACGGGGAAATCGTGCCAGGGCGCGGCAGCACCAGCAGCAGCTCGCCGGCAACGTCCTTGTCCGCGTCGCGCGGGCCGTAGGTCAGAAGGCGATCGAGCGTGGCTCGCTCGGCGGGGCTCAATGCATCCGCTGTTCGTACGAAATGCCAATAGACGGCCGCCACCGCCGCAACGCGGGTTCCGGTGAGCGAAGACAGCAGCTTGGCGACGCGAAAGGACGACAGGGCATTGCGCCCGCGGAGCGAAAGAAGCTCGGCCATCGATACGGGGATGGGCGTAAAACCGGATTATACGCCGCTTGCCGCGCCATCGGCAGCGGCGGATCGAGAGACCGCGAGCGATCGCGCCCGCGATGAGTCGAAAGGCGTCAGTGCTGCAGTATCTTCGACAGGAACAGCTGCGCGCGCTCGGAGCGCGGCTTGCCGAAGAAGTCGTCCTTGGTCGCGTCCTCGACGATCCGTCCCTGGTCCATGAAGATCACACGATGCGCGACCTTGCGGGCAAATCCCATCTCGTGCGTGACGACCATCATCGTCATGCCTTCCTTGGCGAGGCCGACCATCACATCGAGCACCTCGTTGACCATCTCCGGATCGAGCGCCGAAGTCGGCTCGTCGAAGAGCATGCAGATCGGGTCCATCGACAAGGCGCGCGCGATCGCGACGCGCTGCTGCTGGCCTCCGGAAAGCTGGCCGGGGAACTTGTCCTTCTGCTCGATCAGGCCGACGCGGTCGAGATACTTGAGGCCGCGCTCGATCGCCTTGTCGGGCTTGCGGTTGAGAACCTTGATCTGCCCAATCGTCAGGTTCTGCGTGATCGTCATGTGTGGGAACAGCTCGAAGTTCTGAAACACCATGCCGACGCGGGCCCGCAATTTCGGGAGGTTCGTCCTCGGTGAATTGACCTTCGTGCCGTCGACGACGATGTCGCCCTTCTGGAAAGGCTCGAGTGCATTCACGGTCTTGATCAGCGTCGACTTGCCGGATCCCGAAGGGCCGCAGACGACGATTACTTCACCTTTTTCCACGTTGGTCGTGCAGTCGGTCAGCACCTGGAACTTGCCGTACCACTTGGATACGTCTTTCATCTCGATCATCGGCATGGCGCGAATCTCCCGGGCGTCGTCATCAGCGAATGATGGCGATACGTAGCTGCAGCCGCTTCACCAGGTGCGACAGCACGTAACTGACTATGAAATAGACGAGGGCGGCGAATGTGTACATCTCAACCAGGCGGCCGTCGCGCTGGGCGATCTTGGACGCCGCCCCGAGGAAGTCGGTGATCGACAGCACGTACACGAGCGAGGTGTCTTGAAAAAGGATGATCGTCTGCGTCAGCAGGATCGGCACCATGTTGCGGAAGGCCTGCGGCAGCACAACTTCCTTCATCGACTGCCAATAATTGAGGCCCAGCGCCAGGCCGGCCCACACCTGCCCGCGCGCGATCGACTGGATGCCGGCCCGCATGATTTCGGAGTAGTACGCGGCCTCGAACAGCATGAAGGTGACGACCGAGGAAGTAAACGCCCCCACCTTAAGCGGCTGCGATGCGCCGGTTACCCACGCGCCGATGTACGGGACGAGGAAGTAGAACCAGAAGATGACCAGCAGCAGTGGAATCGATCGCATCAGGTTGACATAGCCGGTCGCCGGCAGCGACAGCCACTTGTGCGACGAGAGCCGCATCATCGCCAGCAGCGTGCCGAAAAAGATGCCGCCGGCGGCGGCGATTCCGGTCAACGTCAGCGTAAAGGTCATCCCCTCCCGGAACAGGTATCCCAGCGAACGCTGGATGACGCCGAAGTCGAACTCGCCCACGTCAGTGGCCTCCGCCACCGACGGCCGGACCGATGAATCCGGGCACGGCGACGCGTCGCTCCAGCCAGCGCATCAGGTTGACGACGATCAGGTTGACGACGATGTAGATGACCGTTGCTGCGGTGAACGCCTCGAAGACCTGGAACGTGAACTCCTGCATCGACCGGGCAGCCGCGGTGAGCTCGATCAGGCCGATCGTCAACGCGACCGACGTATTCTTGATCAGGTTCATCGTCTCGGAGGTCAGCGGCGGCATGATGATCCGGTACGCCATCGGCAGCAGCACGGTGCGATACGTCTGCGCCAACGTGAGGCCCAGCGCGGTGCCGGCCATCCCCTGCCCGCGCGCCAATGCCTGGATGCCGGCGCGGACCTGCTCGGCGATGCGGGCCGCGGTGAAAAGTCCCAGCCCGAGCACGGCGGGCACGAACGACGCCCAAGGCGGGTTCATTGCCTTGATCGTGTCGCCGACGGATGATGGCAGCACCTCGGGCACGACGAAGTACCAGAGAAACAACTGGACCAGCAGCGGAATATTGCGGAATACCTCGACATAGGCGTTGCCGATGCGCACCGCCCAACGCAGCGGCATCGTGCGCACGACGCCGATGAACGACCCGAGGATCAGTGCGATGACTCCCGCGCAGAACGCCGTCGCGAGCGTCCAGCCCAGGCCCATGATCAGGGTCATGAACCAGGTATGCCGGCCGTCGGCCGACATCTCCCAGAAGATGCCCCAGTTCCAGTGGTAGTTCATCGCGCGCCGCGGCGGGCGAACTCAGTCATCGACTGCCGGTATGCGGGAGCAAACGGGGAGCCTTGGGCTCCCCATTCGCGAGCCGATGCTACTGGTAGACAGCGGGGTCACCACTGCTCGTGGGATTGGCCAATGCCTTCTTCAGCTGCGGGCTTTGCGGCACGTTGAGCGTGATGCCCTTGGGCGGAATCGCCTTTTGGAACCACTTGTCGTAGATGGCGTTGATCTCGCCGCTCTTGTAGAGGTTCGCCGTCGCCGTGTCGACGACCTTGCGGAATTCCGCGTCGTCTCTGGGCATCATCGCCGCGTAGGGCTCGACACTATAGGCCTCGCTGCCGATCGTATAGTCACCCGGTGTCTTGGCGCTCGAGACCAGGCTGTAGAGCAGGATATCGTCCATGAAAAAGGCCGTCGCGCGACCGGTCTCGACCATCAGGAACGCTTCGGCATGATCCTTGGCGGGGAGAATGCTCATGCCCATATTCTGCTTGCCGTTTTCTTCGGTCAGCCATTTGATGTTCGTCGTTCCTGCCGTCGACACGACGGTCTTGCCCTTCAGGTCGGCCAGCGTCTTGATGTTCGACGATTTCTTCGCAACGTAGCGATTGGCGGTGACGAAGTAGGTGTTGGTGAAGCCTACCTGCTTTTCGCGATCGAGATTATTGGTCGTCGAGCCGCATTCCAGGTCGATCGTGCCGTTGGCGATCAGCGGAATACGCGTCGCCGACGTGACCGGATTCAGCACCACCTTCAGGTTCGGCATCTTGAGCGTGGCCTTGACGGCGTCGACGACCTTCATGCAGATGTCCATCGAGTAGCCGACGACTTTCTGATTCTCGTCGTAGTACGAGAAAGGAATCGATGAGTCGCGGTGTCCGATCGTGATCGTTCCCGAGTCCTTGATCTTTTTCAGCGTGCCGGTCGGCTCCTGCGCCGATACCGTTGCGGCAATACCGACCGCGAGCAGAGCAAACAAGCTCCTGGTTACGAACTGCGACATGGCTACCTCCCGTGGATGAATCGTGGCATCGCCGCGTTGTCTGACAGCGTCCGCTACGCGCCCGCGTCTGACCTCGCGAAAAGGGGCGGGTACGGGCCGAGCGGCTTCGGCCGCTAGTGTATCGACTGGTGCAGTCGCTGTCTAATCGCGCCCAGTAGGCTCCGTCGCTTGCCTGCCGCGGGAACGCAAATCGGTGCTTATAATCGGCTGATGCGTTCCGAGCCCATCTATCGCGTCGCGGACATACGCGCCATCGAGGCGCGCGCTGCGGGCGAGCCGCTGATGGAGCGCGCCGGACTGGCTGCTGCCACGGTCGCCCGTGACATGCTGGCGGACCGTCGCGCCCGTGTCCTCGTCCTGGCCGGACCCGGCAACAACGGCGGCGATGCGTTCGTCGTCGCGCGGCACCTCGCGTCGTGGTTCTTCGACGTCGTCGTCTGCGCGCGCGACGGCGCTGCGCGAATGGCGGCCGACGCGTCGGCCGCACGCACCGCCTGGCGCGAGCGCGGCGGCGTCATCGCCACGGAGTGGACCGCTGATCGCGATTTCGGACTCATCATCGACGGACTCTTCGGCATCGGCCTCTCCCGGGCGATCGACGAGGTCTATGCGCGCTGGATCGTACAGGCCGACGGCAGTCGTATCCCGATCGTGGCCCTCGACGTGCCGAGCGGGCTCGATGCCGAAACGGGTGTGGCGAAAGCTCCGGCCATCCATGCCCGCGCCACGGCGACGTTCATCGCCCTGAAGCCGGGCCTGCTGACGATGGACGGACCCGACCACTGCGGCACGATCAGCGTGCATCCGCTCGGCCTCGCGGCGGAGCAGATGCCGGCGGCAGTCGGCAGCCTGCTCGACTGGACGCTGCTGCGCACCGCACTGCCGGATGCGCTCCGGCGTGCGCAGCGCAACGTGCACAAGGGTCGCTTCGGTACGCTGGGCGTCGTCGGCGGCAGCGACGGGATGGTCGGCGCGCCGTTGCTGGCGGCGCGAGCCGCGCTCCATCTTGGCGCCGGCAAGGTGCTGGTCGGCCTCACCGCGAGCGAGCGGCCGGCGGTCGATTGGCAGCAGCCGGAGTTGATGCTGCGCAGCGCGAGCGAGGTGCTCGAACACACGCTCGATGCGGTGGTCATCGGGCCTGGCCTTGGCACCGGCGATCGGGCCCGCGCCCTGGTCGACGGCGCGCTGCGGCTGGGCACGCCGCTGGTGATCGACGCCGACGCGCTCACCCTGATCGCCGCCGATGCGACGCTTGCCGATGCCGTCGCCGCACGAAGCGCGCCGACGGTCATCACGCCGCATCCTGCCGAAGCGGCGCGACTCGCCGGCGTCAAGACGTCGGACATCCAGAGCGACCGGGTCCAGGCGGCGTTGACGACGGCGCAGCGGCTCAACGCCGCCGTCGTCCTCAAGGGCGCGGGCAGCGTGCTCGCTTATCCCGGTGGTGACTGGTCGATCAACGGCAGCGGCAATCCCGGCCTCGCCTCCGGCGGCAGCGGTGACGT
>JBDTXW010000056.1:0-13337 GCA_040005975.1 Betaproteobacteria bacterium
GGGCGCCGGCGCCGTCGACCAGCGTGTACGCGGCGATGATCGCCGCGTTGGCGAACGCCCAGTAAGCAGCGGCGGGCGGATGCCGGCGGCCGTCGCCGCGCACCTGCACGAATGCTATGCTGACGATGCCGAGCGAGATCAGCAGGATGCCTGCGGTCATCTGCGCGCTTGGCAACTCGCGCAGGAAAATGCTGCCCAGAACCGTGACGATCAGCGGCGCGGTGCCGCGCATCAGCGGATAGGCGAACGAGAGGTCGCCGGCGCGATAGGCCTGGACCAAGGTCAGGTAGTAGCCGAAGTGTACGGCTGCCGACGCTGCCATGAACGGCCATGCCGAACGGTCCGGAAGCGGAACGAACGCCAGCAGCGCCAGCGCGCAAAGCGAAGAGCCGGCCACCAGTGCCGCGGTGTCGAGCAGCACGTCGCCGCCGCCCGATGACTTCAGCAGCGCATTCCAGCCGGCGTGAAGGAATCCCGCGGCAAGCACCGCCAGCGTAACGCCCAGCGTGAGCTCCATCAGACGGTATGCGGCTTGCGCTTCTGCCAGCCGGGCTTCTCCCCGGCGGCGGACGCGGAGACATCGGAAGGCGGCGACGGCTCCTTCAGGCGGGTCTTGGCCAGCACGCCGGCCTGCTCGAGAATCGGGTAGGCGATCGAGCAGATATGCGAGTTGATACGCTTCAGATCGCTGATCAGGTCGAGGTGCAGCGACGAGGTCTCGATGCTCTGAGCAGTGTTGCTGGTCAGCCGCTCGATGTGCGAGTCGGCATACGCGCGCTCGAGGTCGCGGAACATCACTTTTTCGGCGAGCAGCTGCTGTGCGCTGCTCAAGTCGCCGTGGAGGAAAACGCTCATGCCGAGCCTTAAATTGGCGACCAGCCGGCCGTGCAGGTCGCATATCTCCTGCATGCCGGCCGCCGAGAAACTGCGGCCTTTCTCGATCTTCTTTTCCTCGAGGTCCGTAATGACCCGCTCGATGATGTCGCCGACCTGCTCCATGTTGATCGTGAACGACACGATGTCGGTCCAGCGGCGGCCTTCCTTTTCCTCCAGCGCTTCGCGGCTGATCTGCGTCAGGTAGAGCTTGATCGCCGTGTACAGCTCGTCGACGATGTCGTCCATCTTGCGCAGGCGCTCGGCCAGCGCCCGATCGTTGGTCTTGAGCACCGTCAGCATGCCCGTCAGCATCTGCTCGATGACATCGCCTATGCGCAGTGCCTCGCGGGCGGCGCAGCCGATCGCCAGCGCCGGAGTCGTCAGCGCCGACGGGTCGAGATAGCGCGGCTTCGACGGATCGTCGGCGTCGTGTTTGGCCGGCATCAGCCGTTCAGCGACCAGCGCGATCTTTTCCGTGAAGAACAGGAATACGACGGCGATCGTCACGTTAAACAGCAGATGAAAATGCACGACCATCCGGTTCTGCGCTGGATCGAGCGATGCCAGCAGCGGTTCGATGTGACCGAGCAGCGGCGCGAACGCCAGGCAGCCGATCAGCTTGAACAGGAAATTTCCCAACGTAACGCGCCGGGCTTCCGGCGCTGAGCGCAGCGTGTTGAGCATCGCCAGCAGGCCGCTGCCAAGATTGGCGCCGAGGACCAGCGCCATCGCGACGTGGATGCCGATGACCTTCGACGCGACCAGCGCGGCGGTAAGCAGCACGACGGCAAGGCTCGAATAGGCGAGAATCGAGAACGTCGCGCCGACCAGCATGTCCAGCACGACGTCGCCGGTCAGCGAGGCGAAGATCACCTGGACGCCTGCCGCCTGCGTCAGCGGTTTTGCCGCCAGCACGATCAGCTGCAGCGCCATGATGATCAGGCCCAGGCCGATCAGGATGTGTCCGAAGCGCCCGGACTTGGCGTTTTCGCGCGTCAGGTAAAGAAGTACTCCGGTGAAGATCAGCAGCGGCGAGAGCCACGAAAGATCGAATGAGAAGACCAGCACCATCAGGCTGGTGCCGACGTCGGCGCCGAGCATTACGGCCAGTGCCGGCGCGATCGCGATCAGGCCCTGGCCGACGAACGCGGCGACGATCAGCGCGGTCGCCGTACTGCTTTGGATCAGCGCGGTGACGGACAGTCCCGCGGCGAATGCCGCAAAGCGGCTGGACACGCTCTGCCGCAGCACGCGCCGCAGATCGCCACCGTAGAGGCGCAGGATGCTGGCGCGAACGATGTGCGTTCCCCAGACGAGCAGGGCGACGCCGGCCAGCAGATTGAGCAGTACCTGCATCAGTCGCGGCGCACGGCCGCCTCCATGATCGCCGCGAAATGCGCGAGCGGCGGGGTCGTAACACCCGCGATCTTGGCCCCATCATCCCAGCGCCGCAGCGCGACCGCGCGAGCCGCCCCCGGTCGCGCCGCGAACGCTGCGGCGGCCTGGGCAGCGTAGCGGCCGCCCTGCAACTCGAGGCTGCGCTTCGAATCCGCTGACAGCGCGTCGTAATAGTCGGGCTCGGTGGCGCAAAGATAGCGCTTGGCGTCGACGTGCAGCCGGATCGGCTCGAGGACGTCGTCGCCGAACAGCGGACGCAGGAACGGCAGAGCCGCATACTGGTGCACGTCGTCGATGCCGCGCGCCGTCGGCGTTTCTCCCTGATCGTTGAGAAGGTGACCCAGGTCATGCAGCAGGGCGGCGGTGACCAGCGTCGCGTCGGCGCCGGCGCGCTCGGCCGAATGCGCGGTCTGCAGCGCGTGCTCGAGCTGCGTCACCGGCTCGCCCGAATACATTCGCCCGCCGTCGCGCTCGAACAGCGCGCAGATGCCGGAAAGCGTCAGCGCCACGCTGGGTCCCCTCGAGCGCGCGTCATCGCTTCACCACGGCAACGAGTATGTCTTGACGTTAGTGAAGCTTTTCATCGCTTCCTGCACACCTTCCTTGTACCCGAGCCCGGAATCTTTGATGCCTCCGAATGGCGTAAGTTCGAGACGGTAGCCGGGCACCTCGCGCACATTGACGCTGCCGACGTTGAGCTCGGACACGAAGCGCGTGATGTAGTCGAGCCGATTCGTGCACACCGCCGAAGAGAGGCCGTAGTCGGTCGAATTGGCGATCGCGATCGCTTCATCGATCGTCTCGAAGCGAATGACCGGCGACACCGGACCAAAGGTCTCGTACTTCACCACCGGCATATCGGAGGTGACCCGATCGAGCAGCGTCGGAGAATACAGCGCGCCACGTCGGGCATTGCCGTGCAGTAACCGCGCGCCGCGCGCAACCGCGTCATTGACTTTGCCTTCGAATGACTTGGCCGCGGCTTCGTCGATGACCGTGCCCATGTCGTTGGCGGGGTCCATCGGGTCGCCGTACTTCACCGCTTTCGTCTTCTCCAGCAAAAGAGCGACGAAGTGCTCCGCGACCGACCGTTGCACCAGCATGCGCTTGATCGCTGTGCAGCGCTGCCCGGAGTTCTTGTATGAGCCGGCGGCGGCCAGCGTCGCGGCTTCCTCGATGTCGGCGTCGTCCATGACGATCAGCGGATCGTTGCCGCCGAGCTCGAGCACCTGGCGCTTGTAGACCGCCTTCGCGGCGATGTACTTGCCGACGGCGATGCCGCCGGTGAACGTCACCAGATCGACGTCCGGATGGGTCAGCATCTCGTCGGCGATCTCCTTCGGGTCGCCGGTCACGACCGAAAACATCGGTGGCGGCAGGCCCGCTTCGTACAGGATGTCGGCCAGGACGAGGGCCGATAACGGCGTCTTCTCGGTGGGTTTGAGCACCATGCGGTTGTTGGTGGCGATCGATGGCGCGACCTTGTGCGCGACCTGGTTCAGCGGGTGGTTGAACGGCGTGATCGCCGAGATCACGCCCTGCAGCGGCTCGCGCAACGTGTAGACCTTGCGCCGCTTGCCGTGCGGCGTCAGATCGCAGGAGAAGATCTGACCGTCATCGGAAAGCGCAGCGTTGGCGGCGAAAACGAACACGTCGCAGGCGCGGCCGACCTCGTAGAGCGAGTCCTTCTTGCAGATACCGCATTCGGCAGTGATCAGGTCGGACAGCTCATCGGTCCGGCTGCGGACGATTTCGGCGGCGCGGTGCAGGATGCGCGAGCGCTCGAAGCGCGTCAGCGTCGACCGATACCCGCGCGCGATCGCGACGGCCCGGCGCACGTCGTCGACCGTGGCCTTGGGCACCGTGCCGACGACCGCTTCGGTGAACGGGTTGCGGACCTCGATGACGCGGTCGCGACCGACCCGCTCGCCGGCGATACGCATCGATTCGCGGCGGATGTCCGGGGCATTCATGATCGCGCCTCCTCAATGGGCGGTCGCGACGCGTCCGAATAGGCGAGCCCGATGAAGTTTTTGCCGCGCACGCTGTGCAGCGCGGCTGCCACCATGCGGTCTGATTCGGCATCCGACACACCGTAACTCGAGAAACGCGTGCTGACGCCGACCGTTTCGAGAAACTCGGTGAGGCGGGCCGGAGCGCCGGACAGCGCTCCGTCGAATATCCGCGCCAGAACCGCGTCGCGACCGGCGTCGGCGCCAAGCGCTCGCCCGAGCACCATCGGCAAGGTGAACGAGCAGGCGATGCCATGCGGCAATCCATGCTTCAGCGTCATGTCATAGGAGATCGAATGGGCCAGCGCTGTTTTGGTGTTGGAGAAAGCCAATCCCGCCTGCAGCGCCGCCAGCGCCATGCGCCGGCGCAATTCGAGGTTGCCGAGATCTTCGATAAGCGCGGGCAGGGTGGCGAGTACGGCGCGGGCCGCCGCGACCGCGTGCATATCCGAGACCGGATTAGCATTGACATTCCAGATCGATTCGAGCGAATGCGACAAAGCGTCGAGGCCCGCGGCAAGCGTGGCGTCTGCCGGAAGCGACAGCGTCAGGACCGGATCGACCAGCGCCGCCTCGGCCCAGGTCTCACGCAGGTGCAGCGAATGCTTCTTGCCGGCGGCGCGCTCCCAGATCGTCGCCCATGGCGTGACCTCGCTGCCGGTCCCGGCGGTAGTCGGAATGGCGATCAGCGGCTTGACGCGGTGCGGCGTGAACGATTTGCCGGTCGCGAGCAGCGCGATCAGCGCTTCGAAGGTTCCATCGGAAGTGCCCACCATCAAGGCCTTGGCGGTATCCAGGACGCTGCCGCCACCGACCGCGACCAGAACCTCGCCCTGCCGAGGTCGGGCCCAGGAGTCGCGATAGAGGTCGGCCAGCCCATCGACGTCGGGGTTGGGTTCGGTGCGATCGATGATCGCGGCAAGAGATGGGCCGAGCAGGCGTTCGAGCCGCGCCGTATACCCAAGACTTGCGGCTTCTGGAAACGTCACCAGCGTCGCCGTACGCCCGGCGAGCAGTCGCGGCAACGATTCGAGACGCCCGACGCCGAAGTGGACGGCGACCGGATTGTGATATTGCCAGGATGTCATGCTGGGCTGCATGGCGTGGATCAATTCCAATGGTTGAGCGCGAGATCGAACACGTCGAAATTGCGCAGCCGCCTGCCGGGATCGACGTTGCGCAGCACGCGGTTGAACAGCAGCGGCACGCGCTGTTCGGAAATGCCGCCATGCGAGCGCAGCGGTGCGTCGAGGCCGGAAAGGTCGTGTCGTGCCGGCGTCGTGCCGAGCACGCAAAGGCGCTCCGACGTGATCACGATGTCTCCGAGCCGATCGGGCGGCAGCTCGAAGCGCGCGGCGGCCGCGGCGCGCGGAAGGACCATCTCGATGCCGGGGACCGTTGCCAGGCGCGCACCGATGTCGGCGGCATCGGCGCCGGGCGGAAGGTAGCAGGTGGCGAACGAGCCTAGCGAGCCGTGATGCGCGACGTACGGATCGGTGATCGGCAGAATCACGCGCGCCACTCCCGCGCCCAGCGCGCGATCGAACCAGTCCTGCAGAAAAATGATCTGCGGCTTTCCGCCGGCGTCGGTCTTGGCGTTCATGCCGTGATCGGCAGTCAGCGCGATCGTCGCGCCCAGCGCGTCGAGTTGCGCGAGATAGCCGTTCATCATCGCGTAGAAAGCGTTGGCCGCCGGCGTGCCGGGCGCGTGCTTGTGCTGAATGTAGTCAGTCGTCGAAAGGTACATAATGGCCGGGCGATCACGCTTCAGGAGCTCGACACCGGCCGCGAACACGAACTCGGACAACTCGGCGCTGTACACCGACGGCAGCGGCCTGCCGACGATGGCAAGCACATCGCTCACGCCATGCTCGGCGGCATTGGCCTGGTCTGCCTTCTCGGCCGAGAAGCAGATGCCGCGTAAGCCACTGCCGAGCAGCGTGCGCAGCTTGTCCTTGGCCGTGATGACCGCGACCTTGGCGCCGGCCTGCGAAAACCGCGCGAGTATCGTCTCGGCGCGCAGGTAGCGCGCATCGTTCATCATCACTTCCTGGCCAGTGTCGCGATCGAAGAAGAAATTGCCGCAGATCCCGTGCACCGACGGCGGCGCTCCGGTGACGATCGACAGGTTGTTCGGGTTGGTGAAGCTCGGCACGACGCAGTCGCCCAGCAGCGAGGTCCCGCTCTCGCACATGTTACGCAGGAACGGCGCGGCGCCAGCTTCGATTGCCTGTGTGATGTAGTCGGGCTCGCAGCCGTCGATGCAGAGCACGACCAGCGGCTGCACGGGCGCGCGATACGTGCGTCCGTTGACGGCGACGGAAGACAAGCTAGCCTCAGCCATGGATGATTTCCTTGTTATTGTGCGTTTGCGGCATCGATGACACTGCTCAGGCGATCGCGGCGGCGACGTGCCGTCGCAACCACGCCGAAAAGAGTTCCGCGGCGACGACGACGATAATGATCGAAAGCAGGATCGCGGCGACGTCGTGCGAAGCGATTCGCTGCACGCTCTCGCGCAGGTACCATCCCATCCCGCCGGCGCCGAAGAACCCCACGACGGTAGCGGCTCGGAACACGACGTCCCAAGTGTAGATCGAAATCCCGGTCCACGCGACGCGTACCTGGGGCAGCACCGCGAACACGAAGACCTGCGCTCGATTGCCACCCGTGGCGCGTATCGCCTCGACCGGACCGGGCCGAATCGCTTCAATCGCCTCGGTGAACAGCTTGCCAGCAAAACCGATGCAGAAAAGCATCAACGCCAATGTGCCAGGCAGCATGCCGAAGCCCAGCACGGCGACGAGCAGGATAGTCCATATCATCTCGTGGACCGAACGACACGCCATGATGAACAGGCGCGCCAGCGTATAACCGATGCGCGGACTCGGTGTCTGGTTGAACGAGGCGAGCCAGGCCAGCGGAATAGCCAGCGCGATTCCGAGCACCGTGGCGAGGTACGACATCTCCATCGTTTCTAGCACCGAATGCAAGTAATCGAAATGCGTGACGTGCTCGATGTTGGGCGGGAAATAGCGTTGGCCGAGGGTGACGGCGATGCGTCCGAGGACACCGGGCAACCGCTCAAGGTCGATATTCAGGCGATCGATGGCAAAGGCGATGAACGCGAGCGTCGCGAGTAGCGCGGCATAGCGGTAGAGGCTCTGCGGAAAGCGAAAGCGGTGCCAGCCGGCGGGAATGCGCGCCGGCGTCCCATGCGCCGCTGCCGCACCATGCGCGAAGGCGGTTCGCTCGCCCTCGGCGCCTTCGGCGATCAGCGCGCCCGGCTCAAATGACGGCTTTGCGCGCATAGTACGAGACGATTTCACCGAGAATGATCAGACAAAGGACGGCGAGGATGACTGTCGCCACGCCGCCGTAGTTGAGCATCGCCATCTGGCGAAAGAAAACGAGTCCGAGTCCTCCGGCGCCCACCAGTCCCATGATCGTCGAGCGTCGAATGTTGATGTCCCACTCGAAGATCATCGTGCCCAGGACCACCGGCACGATCTGCGGCAGGATCCCGTAGAAGAGCACCTGCAGCCGGGTGCCGCCGACGGCGCGGATTGCCTCGATGGGTCCCGGCTGCACGTCCTCGATCGCCTCGGCGATGATCTTGGAGATGAAACCAACCGATCGAACGCCCATCGCTAGCACGCCGGCGAGCGCGCCGAGGCCCACCGCGGACACGAATATGAGGCCCCAGACGATTTCGTGGACCGAGCGCGATACCGTCATCAGAAAGCGGCCGACGACATAGGAACTGCGCCCGAGCGGGCTGATGTTTGCAGCGCCGAGCCAGGCAACCGGAAGCGCCAGCAACAGCCCGGCCAGCGTCGCGAGCGTCGCCATCAGCGCGGTGTCGATTGTCGGGTCGACCAGCTCCGGCAGCAGCCGGTAATCGAATTCCAGGAAGCTCTTCAGCGTCTTGCCGGCGGAACTGGCGGCAAGACGCGCCCAATCGGTGTCGGCGATCATGATGACCTGGACGCTCCACAGCACTGCACCGAATATGGCGAGGTAGGCCAGCAGACGGAGCGCACGGCCGCGCCGGCGACCGGCCGCGATCGCCGCGGCGCGAATGTCGACCGCGCGCCCCTTCAAAGGACCTCCATCGAGTAGATTTCTTGCAAGGCCTGCGCGTCCAACTCACCCGGCCGGCCCTCGAATTTCTTGACGCCATCCTGCAGGCCGATCACGTGCGTACAGAATTCGGTGGCGAGTTCGACGTCGTGAATATTGCACAGGACCGGGACATGGAATTCCCGGGCGATCTCGCGGATCAGCGCCATGACCTCGCGCGAGATCTTCGGATCGAGACTCGAAGTCGGCTCATCGACCAGCAGCAGGCGCGGATTCTGGATCAGCGCCCGGGCTATGCCCACGCGCTGTCGCTGCCCGCCGGACAGGCGATCGGCGCGCTTGTCGACATATTCGCCCAAGCCGACGCGGTCGAGCAGCGCCAGCGCCTGGCTGATGTCCTCGGCGGTGAACATGCGCATCAGGCTCCGCAGCGTACCCGTGTATCCGAGCCTGCCGGTGAGCACGTTGTCCATCACCGACAGCCGCTCGATCAGATTGAACTCCTGGAAAATCATACCGATGTTGCGACGGGCTTCACGCAGCCGCGCCTGGTCGAGCGAGAGCAGATCGACGCCGTGGAACAGCACCTGACCGCCGGTTGGTTCGACCAGCCGGTTCACACAGCGGATCAGCGTCGATTTGCCGGCGCCGCTGGGGCCGATGATGGCGAAGAAATCGTCGGCCTCGACCTGGAAGCTGACGCCCTTCAGGATTTCGCGGCCGGCATAGCCCGCCCGCAGGTTCCTGACTTCGAGTGCGACAGTCATCGCGGCTCGCCTTGGCGGTGGCACATGTTGGATGACGGCATAACGCTCGGCCGCAGGGCGGCCGGGCGCTGCCGCGGGCGGCCCCTACTTGATGCCGGCGTCGCGAATGATGTTGTAGTCGGCGTCCGTCATTTTCACGAATCTCTCCGACTCGACGTTCTCGAGGTACTTCTTGCCCTCGGGCGTCGATTCGAGCGTCAGGAAGGTCTTGGCAATCTGCTCCTTCAGCGGTGCACACAGCGTGCCGCGGTAGACGAACGGATCCTGCGGGATCAGCGGCGACGCCCACAGATAGTTGAAGTCGTCGAGCTTTACCTTGCCGGTGGCGACGGTATTCATGAAACGGTGGCTGGCGACAAAGGCGGCGTCGGCGCGGCCATCGGCGACTGCAAGCGTCGACAGATCGTGGCCGCCGGAAAACGCGACCTTGCCGAAATACTGATTGAGCGGCACGTTGACGACCTTCTTGGCGAACACGGCCTCGGGAATCAGCGCGCCCGAGGTGCTGGCCGGATCGACCAGCAACATCACCGAGCCCTTCAATGAATCGATCGTCGTGAACTTCGAGCCTTTTTTCGTGATCAGCAGCGACTTGTAGCCCGGCCCCGCTTCCTGGACGCCGACCTTGGTTTTGTAATAGGTGGCGAAGACCTCGATCGTGGCATCCTTGTTGTGGGCGATCACGTACGACTCCGGCCCCAGCACCGCAACGTCGACCCACTTGCCCATCAGCGCCTCGACCACTGATGAGTAGGAGGTCGGCATGTAGAACTCGATTTTCTTGCCGGTGTTCTTCGATAGCAGGTCCATCACCGGCTTGTACAACGTGAGCTCACGCACCGATTCCTGGGTCGGAATGATCGAAAACTTGAGCACTTTTGGATCTTCGCAAGCCTGCGCTGCGGCCGGAGCGGGAGCGCCGGCGGCAAAGGCCAATGCTGCGTATGCCGCGACTGCCAGCATGCGTCCGATGCAGCGCGCGGTCGGCGTGCCCGGATGATCGAATGTCTTCATTTGACTCCTCCTTGGTGATTTGCCGCGGACCCATCGCGATGCCGTCGGTCCGGGGGTACGGCGAATTCAAATTCGGGCTCAGCTTGCGCCGGCATCAACACTCACTTGTCCGGCCCGGGCCGCGGACCGCGCGCCGGCGGCGGGTCGCCGCGGGAGGCGTAGAGCCGATGCATGCGGTCACGGCTCGCCATCACGTGGTCGTACAGCGCCCGCCCGGCAGCGGCGGCCTTGCCGGCCGCGATCTGATCGACGATCTCGCGGTGCTCGCGCGTCGACACCGACAAGGTGTCGCCCTGCGCCAAGGTCGCGCGGCGGAACAGCCGCAGCTCGTTCGCGAGCCGGCGGTAAGTCAGCAGAAGCTTGGCATTGCCGGCGAGCATGACCAGGCGCTCGTGGAATTCGAGGTTCGCCGTCAGGTAGGCGTCGACATCGTTGCGTGCGGTGGCCTTTTCCATGCGGGCGACATCGCCGCGCAGCGCCCGCACTGCCTCGGGGCTTGCTGTCGCCGCGACCCGGCGCCCGACGAAATCGTCGAGCACCGCGCGCAGTTCGTAAATGTCATCGGCTTCCTCGATCGGAATCTGGCGCACGTAGACGCCGCGATTCTTTTCAAGCCGGACCAGGCCGGATTCTTCGAGGGCTCGGAACGCCTCGCGCACGGGGCCGCGCGACACGCCCAGCGATTTGGCGAGGACCGCTTCGTTGAGCTTGGAGCCCGGCGCCAGATCGCCGGTCAGGATCATGCGCTCGAGCTCCCGTTGCACCAGCCCGGGAAGCGAGTTGGACTGCAGCAGGACGATCGAGGCACCCACCCCAGTGCCCGCGGCGGCGCCGTCGCTGTAGGCGCGCCGCGGTAGGTCGGCCCGTGCGCGGGGGTTGGCGGCAGTCGCGGCGCGCCCGCCATTTGGCTTGAGCAGCTTGAGCACGCTGCATTAAATCCCGGGTTGGTGTAGATTGTCAACAATCTGCAATCGAAATCGACGACAATACGTCTGTTGCCCCGCGCGGCATGCTGCCGGGAGCGTTCAATCCCGGCGTGCCCGGCGCGTCAATTGCCGGCACCCGATGCTGCGTGTAGCATCGGCGCGAGCCGTGACCTGCGCCGCCGCCGAGCGGGACGCTCGGCGTTAATTATCGTTGCGCTTTTTTTTCGACCGGGGAGTCCATGATGAAGTTTGTCCGTGGTATGTCGTTGGTAGCCATCGCCGCCGCAATCGCGTTCGCGGCTCCGGCAATGGCGCAGAAAACGCCGTTGCTGGTCTACACCGCACTCGAAACCGACCAGCTCAAGTCGTATGAGGAAGCGTTCTACAAGTCGGTATCGGACGTCGAGATCCAGTGGGTGCGGGATTCGACCGGCGTGATCACCGCGAAGCTGCTTGCCGAAAAAGCCAATCCGCAAGCCGATGTCGTCTGGGGCCTGGCTGCGACGAGTCTTCTGGTGCTGGAGAACGAAGGCATGCTGCAGCCCTACGCACCGGCCGGCCTCGCGGCGATCGGCGCGTCGTACAAAGACGCGAAGAACCCGCCCAACTGGTGGGGGATGGACGTCTGGGGATCGACCGTGTGCTTCAACACGGTCGAGGCGGCGAAGCTGAACCTGCCGAAGCCCGAGTCCTGGCAGGACCTGACCAAGCCGGTGTACAAGGGCAGGATCGTGATGCCGAATCCCGCCTCATCCGGAACCGGCTTTCTCGATGTGACGGCGTGGCTGCAAATGTTCGGTGAGCAGAACGGCTGGAAGTACATGGACGCATTGCACGAGAACATCGCGCAGTACACGCATTCGGGCAGCAAGCCGTGCGTCCAGGCGGGCAATGGAGAGTTTCCGATCGGCATCGCGTTCGAGTACCGCGCCAATACGATCAAGGCGAAGGGCGGACCGATCGACCTTGTCTTTCCCAAGGAAGGCTTGGGTTGGGACATGGAAGCCTTCGGCATCATGAAGACGACCAAGAAGCTCGATGCGGCGAAGAAGCTGGCCGACTGGGCGTCGTCGCGACCGGCGATGGAAATGTATGCGAAGAATTACGCGATCGTCGCAGTCCCCGGCGTCGCACAGCCGTTGCCGAACGTTCCGGCCGACTACGAGAAGCGCCTGGCGAAAAACGACTTCGTCTGGGCCGCGAAGAACCGCGACCGCATCCTGGCGGAGTGGACCAAGCGTTACGACGCGAAGTCCGAACCCAAGAAATAGCAGGTATCGCAAACGGCGCCCCATGCATGCGGGGCGCCGTTTGCGCCTTTGCCCGCAGTAGCTTTTCAACTGTCTGCACCAGATCGACCGCGTGACCGGCGACGCTCCCTACCTGCGGCTTGACGGCATTCACAAGAGCTTCGGCAAATTCGAGGCACTGCGGGACATTGCGCTCGACGTCACGCGCGGCGAGCTGATGGTATTCCTCGGTCCTTCGGGTTGTGGCAAGACGACGTTGCTCCGCATCGTGGCGGGTCTCGAGACCCAGGACCGCGGGCTGATCGTGCACGATGGTCGCGATATCTCGCGCCTGCCTGCGATTCGCCGCGACTACGGCATCGTCTTCCAGTCATACGCGCTGTTTCCGAACCTGACGATTCGCGACAACGTCGGCTATGGGCTGGTCAATCGCCGGCAGGGCCGCAAACGCATCGAGGCGCGCGTCCATGAGCTCCTGACGCTCGTCGGGCTGCCCGATTCCGGGTTCAAGTACCCGGGGCAACTGTCGGGCGGGCAGCAGCAGCGGATCGCGCTTGCGCGCGCCCTGGCGGCGGCGCCGGGATTGCTTCTGCTCGACGAGCCGCTGTCGGCGCTCGACGCGCTGGAGCGGGTACGCCTGCGCGGGGAAGTCCGCGCGCTCCAGCAGCGGCTTGGCGTGACCACGATCATGGTCACGCACGATCAGGAAGAAGCGCTGTCGATGGCCGATCGCATTGTCGTGATGAATGCAGGGCGGATCGAGCAGGTGGGGACGCCGCGCGAAATCTATGGGCTTCCTGCCACGCCGTTCGTCGCCGATTTTGTCGGCAAGATCAATGTGCTGCCGGCGGTCGCCGAAGGCGGGGGCCAGTTCCGCGTCGGCACGATATCGCTGGCAGTGGACTGCCGCGATTTCGCAGCGGGAACCGCCGTGAAGCTGTATCTGCGCCCCGAGGAGATCGCCGTCAATGCGAACGGTACCG
Source organism: Betaproteobacteria bacterium (assembly GCA_040005975.1). Classification (GTDB taxonomy): domain Bacteria; phylum Pseudomonadota; class Gammaproteobacteria; order Burkholderiales; family Casimicrobiaceae; genus PALSA-1003. The sequence goes on from JBDTXW010000056.1 coordinate 13,310, forward strand.
CGCGCGTCAACGCGCTCGCGGCGAAAGT
>JBDTXW010000057.1:0-13131 GCA_040005975.1 Betaproteobacteria bacterium
AGCCGAGGCCCAGGACCGGCTGCTACGTCTGCCGCTTTCACGGCGGCGAGCTCGATAACGGCCACATAATCTGGGCCTGCCGGACGGTCGGACGATGGGCTACGCCGCCCGCGGCTGCTGCTACTGGCAGCGAGAGCCGGGCGCAGATGACGCGTGACATCGCGGGACTGAATTTCCAAGAAAGAGGCGTTGATGGCAACGCACAACGAATGGATCGCGCCCATTTTTACGATTATCGGCGTCCTTGTCGGTGCCCTGATAAATCCGGGCGTTGCCTGGTGGCTCCGTAAGAAGCGTCGACTGGGACATTGGCGCGCGATCAAAGCCGAGGTCGAGCACGACAGGTGGCAGGCGCAGGAATATGTGGACGCCGGCATTCAGTCACCCGCGAATCGCCTGATAACAATCTGCTACGAAAAAGGGTTTCCTCCGCTGTTGGAAGACGGAGTGCTCAGTACCGAAGATACGCAGGCGATGCTTCGCTTTTATGATCTAGTTGACCAGGCTAACAGAACGTTGGAAGAAGTGAACGACGAGATGCGCAAAGGCAATGTGGAGCAGATGACAAAGGACGCGAAGCGGGTCGCGCTCAAGATGAAGCAAGTGGCCGATAGACAAGAGGCTTACGCTAGAGCGATGACAGTCATCGTCAAGCACCTTACCTAAATTGGTTCGCGATCAAGTGCTTCGCTTCACCGCTGGCCGACTTCATCGCCATCAAAACCACGGGCCGCGCCTGCGGGGGGATCGCATCGAGCGCGTCTGCGCGTGTAATTCGCCCCCAGCGGTGCGGGCCGCTCGCTCGGTGCTCGGATACCAGCGGCCGCCGTAGAAACCGCGCCACGGCGCTGTATTGCGGCCGAGTGCAAAGCGCCTTGTGTCGGCGAAACACGTATGACACAACAGGTCGTACTAGCGGTGGACGGCGCCGCCGTTCACAATCGCGCATGGGCCGGAGACATCATCCTGAGCGCGCTCATTAGACGCTGGACCACGCGGGCGGGGTGGGCGGACATGAAGGCGCTCGCGCCGAAGGCTGAGCTCGAGCAGGCCGTCCTTCGTGTGGGTATCGGTACATTAGTACTTGTCGCCTTGGTGGGCCGCCTAGTCCTGTCGCAAAGCGATCCCACGTCCGAGCTCCCCCATATGGTCTGGTCTCTAGGGGGATTCGTTACCTTCGCCGTTGCGCTCACCCTACATATCCTGTCCCAACCGCAGCACTCACCGCTGCGTCGGATCCTGGGGATCGTCGCGGACAACGCGGGCACCACATACTTCAGTCGAGGAACGCGTCATCGCGGTCGCGTTGGGAATAACACTTCCGGCGCTGCGAAATCGCTCATACCGTCCGCAGGCTCTTTTTCCACTTACTGTATGTGCGCAGAACGCGATTGAGGGCCAAAACGCCGCCTTCGTTCCCGATAGCGGCGGCAATCGCAGTCTTCTGGGTGACGCCGCGTTTGCTAATCAGCGCGTCAGCCACATGAATAGCTCGCCAAGTGGCGGGCGCTGGTCTTCCGCGCGCTCGCGCGAGCGCTGACTCCATCTCGACGCGGTTGATCAACTCGTTCAGCGCGGACAACGCCTCGCTGCTGCGGCCCGCGTTTAGCGAGTCACGAATGTCCAGGAGACGATCAACGCTGATTGGCGGCGCAGCGGGTTCGCGTTTCGTTTGGCGCACTGCCAGCTTGGGTTTTCGTGCAGCTTTACTCATTCGCGAGCCTTGCCGCATCGAGCTTCACATAGCGCTGCAGGTGCCGTATGTCGCGGTGCCCGCCGATGAGCTGCAACCGCATCACGTCGAAGCCACGCTCGGCGTATCGGCTCAAGGCCTCATGCCGCAGCAGGTGAAAAACGATGCCTTTGAGGCCTGCGTCCTTGCATGCGAGCTCGAAACGCTCGCCGACAGTGTCACCCTGGTACGGGAATACCAGCGGACCCGCACGCGGCTGCGCTTGGATTAACGCCAGCGCGTCCCAGCGCGGCCACTTGGCATGTAGAGACATCAGCGGAGCCTTGTCGACGCGCTCGGCGTCCTTGGGGTCCTTGCGGTTTCTGATAATGACGATTCGAGCGACCTCGTCGACGTCGTCAAAGCGGACGCGCAGGATCTCGCCGCGGCGCATCGCGGTCGCCAACGCGAACCGAACGACAGTGCCGAGCGGAACGGAGGAGGTGATTCGATCGCAGGCAGCGAGAAGGGCCTTGAGCTCGGCGTCGGAGATCCGTCTAGTCCGCTGGCGCGAGTTAATGCGTAGGCCTTCGTCGGCGATCTCGGCGCGTGCTTCGGCGGGCCCGCGTGCGTCAGCGATGAGCTTTTGCCGGCGTGCGTGCGCGAGCACGGAACCCGCATAGGCCAATTCGGCGACCGCGGTTTGCGACGTCACGCCGCCGGCGATGCGGCCCAGAGCGTGCCGGCGCCAAAATGCGCTGCCCAGGGTAGAGGCCGGCTCGAGCCCGTGCTCGTCTTTGAGCCTGACAAGAGCATTGCCGAAGGTCTTGCCGGGGGCGCGCTTGATTGCCTTGCGGTGCCTGAGGAAAGCGTCGACCAGGTCCGCGAAGATCACACCAGCGCTTGGGTCGACCGCTTTGAACTCGCCTGACTCGATCGCAGTTTCCTGACTGCGTGCCCAGGTCTCGGCGTGGCCCTTGGTCGCGAAGGTCTTCGTTACCTCGCGGCCTTCGAGCCGGACACGGACGGTCCAGCGGATGCCGCGGGCGCCCTTGCGTTTGTAGTACGTCGCCACCCTGTCTCCGGGCCTTGTGCCACTCCTGTGCCAAGGCGCTTATGGAACAGTATAGCTTGCTTGTGGAGAATTATGGGGCTATTATGGGGAAGCGTGGTTCCATATTACTTGATCGCCAACCGCTCCATCCGATAGCGCATCGCGCGGAAAGTGATGCCGAGCAGTTTTGCCGCCGCGGTCCGGTTGTAGCGGGTCTTTTCCAGCGCTTCGTTGATCGCCGAACGCTCGACTCTATCGAGATAGTCCTGCAGCGGCCACTTGTCGCCTGCGGGCATCACCGCGTCGCCTTCGTCGGGCGGCGGCGTCAGGTGCAGATCATCGGCAGTGATGCGCTCGGTGTCGGCGGCAAGCGAGAGTCCGCGCTCGAGGATGTTCTCCAGCTCGCGCACGTTGCCGGGAAACGGATACGCCTCCAGCGCGGCGACTGCCTCGACGTCGAGTCGGGCAGGCGTCGTGCGCGCCAGCTTTCTCAGGATCGCGTCGGCGATCGACGGAATGTCTTCACGCATTTCGCGCAAGCTCGGCATCGCCAGCTCGATCACGTGCAGCCGATAGAAGAGATCCTGCCGGAACTCGCCGGCGTCGACCAGCGCCGGCAGTTTCTTGTGGGTCGCGCTGATGATCCGCACGTCGACCGGTTCTTCGGTCGTCGCGCCAACCTTGCGGACCTTTTTCTCCTGGATCGCGCGCAGCAGCTTGACCTGCATCGGCAGGGGCAGGTCGGCGACTTCGTCGAGAAACAGCGTACCGCCGTTCGCCGCCTGGAAGAATCCGTCGCGGTCGGCCTCGGCGCCCGTGAAAGCGCCCTTCTTGTAGCCGAAGAATTCCGACTCCATCAGGTTTTCGGGGATCGCACCGCAATTGACCGGGACGAACGGATGCTCGGCGCGGGCGCCCCCGATATGGATCATCCTCGCAGCCAGCTCCTTGCCGCTGCCGGACTCGCCAGTGATGAATACCGGCGCCTGGCTCTTCGACAGCCGCTCGATCATCGACCGGACCTGCATGATTGCCGGCGATTCGCCCAGCAACTGATACGACGAAGGCGCGGCAGGCTTCTCCGGCACCTTCAGCGCCTGCTTGACCAGCGCCCGTAACTGCTCGAGCGCGACCGGCTTCGCCAGGTAATCGAATGCCCCGGCCTTGAGCGCCGCGACGGCGTTCTCCGCGCTGCCGAATGCGGTGATCACTGCGACCGGCACGTCGAGCGCCTTTTCGGTGATGTGCTCGACGACGGCCAGTCCTTCGCCGTCGGGAAGGCGCATATCGGTCAGGCAGAGGTCGAAAGCCTGGCTGTCGAGCAGCTGGATCGCTTCGGCGACCGATTGCGCGCGCGTCGTATCGAGACCCATTCGCGACAAGGTGAGCTCGAGCAGCTCGAGCAGGTCCGGCTCATCGTCGATGACCAGAACTTTCGGTTGTCCGCGATCGCGTGTTCTTCGCGCCATGAGCGCCTCCCGGGGCAGAAACTGGCTAGGTCGGCGGATTCGCCGCCCGCTTCAACGTCAATCTAAAATTGGCACCCGGGCCCTTGGGCAGAAGCTCGAGCGCGGCACCGTTCGCGTCCGCAAGCTCACGCGCAATGTACAAGCCCAGGCCCGTACCGCCCGGGCGCGTGGTGAAGAAGGGCTCGAATATCTGCGCCCGCAACTCCGCCGGAATGCCCGGGCCGTCATCGGCAAGCTCGGATATTACGGCATCGCCCATGTATCCGGCGCGGCCCATGATATGGATGCTGCCATCCTTTTTTTGGCAATGCTGCCAGGCGTTGCGCACCAGGTTCCACATGATCTGGCTCAAATGGCCGCGGTCGAACATCACATACAGCTCGCTCGGACACTGGATGATCACGCTCGAAGGAGGGATGTCTTCTGCCTGTACGACTTCCTCGACCAGCAAGTAAATGAATTCCGAATAATCGATGACCTCCGGCTGCTGGCGGTCGCGGCGATTGAGCTGCAGTACTTCGCCAACGATACGATCGATTCGCTTGGCGTTGTTGCGGATCATCGACAGCAGGCGCTCGCCTTCGGGCGCGACCGAGCCGTCCTCCTCGAGCAGCTGCGCAGCCTGGTTGATCGCCGACAAGGGGTTACGCACCTCGTGCGCGATACTTGCAGTGAGGCGGCCCATCGCCGCGAGCTTCATTTGCTGCGCGTCCGACTGGGCCCGTCCCAGGTCTTCCAGGTAGATCAGCGTGCCGCCATTGAGGCCCGAGCCGATGCGAACGTGCCGCACCCGCAGCAGGCGTTGCGTCGCGTCGACCTTGAATGGCGGTAGGACTTCGGAGAAATCCTCCTGCCAGCGCCGCCAGTAGTCGTGCAATGTCGCGCTGAATTCGGAGAGGCGCATGCCGCCGCGCATGCGCCCGAAGCCGCCGAGAAGCCGGGTCACTTGCGCATTGTGGCCGCGCACCACACCGTTGAGATCGACGACCAGCACGCCATCCTGCATGTCCTGGATGATCAGCCGGTTGACCTGCTCGAGATTGGCGACGTCGATGCCTCGCTGTGCCGCGAGGTCCTCGCTTGCCTTGGTGAAGGTGCCCAGCGCGAGGGCGATCGCGACCGTCGCGAAATAGCCGAATCCGACCAGTCCGGTCTGCAGGATCTGCGCGGCGGCGACGTCGCCTTCGATCAACCGCCATCCTTCGAGCGCGATCAGCACCGAGCTCGCCAAGGCTGCATGAAAGAACGCGATCTGCGTGCGCATCAGCCAGCCGCTCGCGGCGAGCTGCGGGAACAGCAGAATCGACAGAGGGGTACCGGCGCTGCCACTGGCGTAGGTCAAAAGAGCTATGAAAAAGATGTCGCCGAGCAGCAGCGAGAGCAGGAGCGGCGGCAGCGGGTGATCGAACGAGTCGCGCTGCACCCACCAGAACGCGGCCATGCTGAACAGGAAATACAGGCCAGCCGCCGTGACGAATGCGTTCGGCGCGCCGATGCCGGCGGATCGCAGGTCGAGAAACAGTCCGGTGCTGAGGAGCAGGGCACTGCTGACGGCGCGATAGATGCCGACGATCCACAGAATGCGCCGGCCCGACTCGTTGATCAGCGCCGGCAGCGTTGGCGGTTCGAGGACGGGAACGGCGGAATCGGGTGGCATCGTCTTTAACGTTTTACGCATTGACCGGCGGGACAGGTGTACCCGCCCGCGGCCTTGTCTGCTTCGGTGCGCGGCAGGAATACGCCGCATTGAACGCAGCGCACCATCGGCGCGATTTCGGTGGCGGCAGCCCCCGACGCCGCACCCTGCCGCTTGCGTGCCTTGCGCTGGTTGATGATGCGCAGCGCGAGCAGCACGACAAAGATCAGGACCAGCCAGGCGATGACCTTGCCCATGACCTTAACGCCGAGTCTTCATCAGACGACTTTCCCCGGGTTGAGCGTGGCATGCGGATCGAGCGCGTGCTTGATTCGCCGCATCAGCTCGAGCTCGATCGGTGCCTTGTAGCGCAGCATCGCGTCGCGCTTCATCTGGCCGATGCCGTGCTCGGCGCTGAAGCTGCCGCCGAACTCGTTGACCAGATCGTAGACAATCGCGGTGGCGCTGGCGGTATGCTCGATGAACAGCGCCGCGTCCATGTCGGGCGGGGCCGAAAGGTTGTAGTGCAGGTTGCCGTCACCCAGATGGCCGAAGACTACGTAGCGCACGCCCGGAAACGCAGCGTCGAGCGCCTGCTGCGCGCGAGCAAGAAACGTCGGGATGCGCGCGATCGGCACGCTGATGTCGTGCTTGATGTTCGGGCCTTCGCGCTTTTGCGCGTCGGGAATATGCTCGCGCAGCGCCCACAATCCGGCCGCCTGCGCCTCCGAGGTCGCGATGACGGCGTCGAGCGCGACTTTTGTCTCGATCGCTTCGCCCAGTGTCGCCTCGATTTCCGCTCCGAGGGGCGAATGAACCGCGACGTCGTCCGCTTGCAGCAGCACGTACCAGGCGTGTCCGGGCAGAGGATGGGGCAATGACGGAAATTGCGCGCGCGCGAGGGCGATGCAATCGCTTGATACCAGCTCGAAGCCGGTCAGCCTGTCACCGATCGCCTGGCGCATCGTGCGGAGCAGGGCGATTGCCGCCGCCACATCGGCGACTGCGACCCAGGCGGTCGACGACGTACGCGGGCTGGGATAGAGCTTGAGCACTGCCGCAGTGATGATGCCCAGCGTGCCTTCGCTGCCCAGGAAAACCTGCTTCAGGTCGTAGCCGGTGTTGTCCTTGCGCAAGCCGCGCAGACCATCCCAGACTTCACCGTCGGCGAGCACCACTTCGAGGCCAAGCACCAACTCGCGAGCGTTGCCGTAACGCAGCACCGCCGTTCCGCCAGCGTTCGTGGCCAGGTTGCCGCCGATCGCACAACTACCCTCGGACGCGAGCGACAACGGGAACAGCATCCCGGCGGTCGCAGCAGCTTGCTGGACGCTGGCCAGCGGCAGGCCGGCCTCGACGGTCATCGTCGCGTTGTCGGCGTCGATCGCGCGCACGCGGTTCATCCGCGCCAGCGTCAACACGACTTCATCGCCGGACTCATGCGGAGTGGCGCCGCCGCACAGCCCTGTGTTGCCGCCCTGCGGCACGATGGGGACGCGATGACCAGCACAGCAGCGCACAACGGCGGCGACCTCGGCGGTCGTCCCGGGACGGACCACCGCGCGCGCCCGGCCCTGAAAGCGCTCGCGCCAGTCGGTAACGAAGGGTGCGACATCGGCATCCGAGGTGAGAACGTTGGTCTCGCCGACGATCGACTTCAGCGTGACAAGCAGGGACGCGGTAGCGTCAAACATGTGAGGCATAATACTGGAAATCACGCCGGTCGTAGCGGGCGCCCAGCAGGAGATACGCCATGTCGGATCAGCCGCCGATGCCTTTGACGCCGCAGCAAGCGATGGAGTTCATGCAGCGTATGTGGAACCCGTTCGGCGTGCCGGTGCCGGGCTTTGCGCCGCCGGGAGCGCCGGCAGCGGGGATGCCGTTTCCGAATCCGGCGGCGATGATCGCTACCCTCGATCCCGCCGAGATCGACAAGAAGATCGCTGAACTGCGCGTGGTCGAGAATTGGCTCGCGATGAGCCAGAATTTCATGCAGATGAGCATAAAGACAATGGAGCTGCAGAAGGCCTCGCTCGAGGCGATGCGTGCGGCAACCGCCCCGGCGAAGCCCGCAAGGAAGAAATCCGGCTCGAAACTCGAAGGAGCATAGATGGGTATCACGCTGTATTACGGATCGGGTTCACCGTTTGCCTGGCGTGTGCAGCTCGCGCTCGAGCACAAGGCATTGGCGTACGAGCTGAAGGTTCTCTCGTTCGCTGACGGCGACACGCGCAAACCCGAATTCGTGGCGCTCAATCCGCGGCACCGCGTGCCGGTGCTGGTCGATGGCGATTTGGTCCTGTACGAATCGAGCGCCATCGTCGAATACCTCGACGAAGCCTATCCTGGCCGCGGCTTGCCGCTATTTCCCGGCGACGTCAAGGCGCGGGCGATCATCCGGCGCATGATCCGCGAAGTCGATGACGATTTCGAAGCCGCGCTGGACCCGCTGACGACGCAAGCATTCTCGAAAAAGCCCGAGGAACGCGACGCGAAGGCAATCGCCGACGCGCGCAAGGCGGTCGTCGAAGAACTGGAGATGTTCACCCGGGCGATGCGCGGCGACTATCTTGTCGGATCCTTGTCGGCAGCCGATTTCGCGCTCTATACGCTGGTCGCGTTGTTGTGGCGGGTCGAGCTCAAGCTGCCGGATGTCGACGCCAACGCGATGCTGACGCCGCAACTCGCGCAATGGAAGGCGCGAATCGAGGCGCTGCCCTACTTCGACAAGACGATTCCGCCGCATTGGCGGAAGGCCTAGCCGCAGGCGGCGTTACGCGCCGATCCGACCTGTACGGCGTGTGCCGATATCCGAGCGGGCGATTCGCCCGGAGTCGCCGCGGCAAGTATCGCCCGGCCCGCGGACGCTCGACCGGACTTCCGTTTAGGGTTGAAGCGGCTTTCGCTTGGTCCGGGCAATCGTCGCATTTGCTTTGCGACCGGGTGCGGCGGGCGGTGTGTAACCCGAGACACGATACACCAGCGCGTCGATCCGCTTGCTGTTTTCGAAGCGCGTGACGTTGCAGCTGATGATCGCTCCAGTCGCCGTCAGGCCAGCCGCATGCTGGCGTACAGCCGCAAGCGGCACGCCGATCTCTTTGGCGATCTCCGAATCAAGCCGCTGACCGTATTTCTTCAGACACTGCAGGATTTGGTTCAAGGTCAGCACCCCCAGAAAAAGCAACTATTTTATCAGGTACTTGACCGTTAGTGATAGGTTTCCGCGATCCTGGTCACGCAGCGCGAGCTTCACTTGTGCCGGATCCTGCGCCAGAGCCGAAGTGGAGAATCCGTCGTGCCGGCATTTTGGGAAGGGTCCCGGCAAGCATCGCAAAAACCTCTTTGTCGAAATGGTGAGGACGGCTCCGGAGTATCTCGTGGACGTCTGACTCTCCTTTTCCGGTGCCCAGATAACGCCATTCGTCGAAGATGTGGATGTCGGACCGCTCGCGAATGCCTATGGGGCCGGCATAAGGCCATGGCGCGACGCGCAGTGGCTTCAACGCGTCGTATGCCTTGATTAGATGCCTGAGCCGCGCTGTTTTCGCGCCACAAGCCCGGCGTTGTCCAAAATCCGCGCAGGCGAGACACGGCGAGCCGGTCGATTCCGGGATGCCGAGCAGGCCGTGACACAAATAGCGTCTCTTCGCCAGGCGCAGGAGCGCGTTGCGGGCCTTTCGTTCGGAGTCGAACACGCCGAAGAACTCGTCGGCGGCCGTCAGCGACGCACTGTCGACCGGAATGAGCTCGAGGATGGGATGTCGATCGGGCGTCAGCTGCCACAAAAAAGCCTGTGCGCTCTTGCCTGGCTTCCCTGGCCCCATGGTGCTGGCAAGCACCACCCGACGAAGGCGTGCGCCGAGCATGCCCTGCGTTACGCGCCAGGTAACCCGCCTGATCCGATGCGCAATTGCGAGCGCCTTGGCCGATGCTCGATCGACCCGAAAGTAGTCGACGAGATGAAGCTTCAGATTGCTCGCCTCGCCGATATGCAGGATCTTGTCATCGCCGTCGTGGAAGACGTACACACCGGGCGCTTCGGGTAGCCGGTCGATCAGAGCCGGATCGAGTTGGTCGGGCAACAGCGGAGCGGTCAGCAATATCTTTACCGCCTCGGCAATCGTTTCGGTATTGGTTTCACGGTGAATTGCCTGCCAAAATTGCCACAGAAGTTGCGCATCGGGCAAGGCTCGATGCCGGACGTTGGCGCTCAGACAATGACGCTCGATGAGCGAGTCCAGATCGTGCCGCGCATGCTGCGGATAGAGCCTTCGGGAGAGCATCACCGTGCAAAGAACCTCACGGCTGAATTCGATGCGGACTCGTTGAAACTCTGCCTTGAGAAAGGCGTAGTCGAAGCGAGCGTTGTGAGCGATCAGAAGTCGTCCGGCCAGCCGCCGTTCCAGCTGCACCGCGATGTCCTTGAAGGACGGCGCCTCGGCGGGTTCCGGCTCCGATACGACAAGCGATCGGGGCGGCCGCGATCGTCCGTCGCGTAAGCCGATCAAGGTGCTCCATTCGGTGACGCGATCGCTGTCGATTGTGACCACGCCAATTTCTGCGATGCGATTCGACGTGGGATCCAAGCCAGTTGTTTCAACGTCGACGAACGCGATGGGTGGCAAATGCACGGGGTAGCCTCCTTACGCTCGCTATCATATCGAACGATCGTTCGATATGGCAAGCCGCGGCAACGCGCGGGGCGAGAAGGCCTTGATGGTCTTCGCGCACGGGTGAGATGCGCGCAGGCCCGGTCAACTCCGACAAGCTGTCGGCGACAAAGCCGGTGCGACAACCGCCCCTTAAGAGTGTCAACGAATTTTACAATGCCGGCAATCGCAGGCGCCGGCGTCAGGGGTAAATCTCTGAACCTGCGGCGATTTGATCAGCGTGGAACGACTCTTGCGACATCAGGAGGAAGAAGATGCCGTGAAGAATTCCGTATCCGACAACATTGACGTGGAGATTGCATGAAATCCATCCTTGATCCGTCATTTCGATACACGAAAAGTGTGGAGACAGATTTGCGGAAGACATTTGCCAGAGTGCGACGCGAGTTGCGCAAGCAAGAGCAAGCGAAGACCGTAGCTACCGATGCGGCAATGAAGAAAGTCGTTCCTTTTCGCGTTCGCGAAGTCGCGTTCTAGGTTGTTCAATCGTAATCGGCAAACCATTACTGCGGTGAATCGCTAGGACCGAATGCGAGCGCTCATCCCCGACGGCCACGTCACCTTGAACGCTGAAGGCAAGCAATATATGGCCTCGTTTCACGTCGGATCGGGCGCGATTACCGTGACATCAGGGGCCGTTTCGAGAGTGATCCAGGTGGGCGGGACCTTGGTTTCGCCGGAATCGCTGGCACGGACGATTCTTAGAACCATGGTGAGGGAAAACTCTCAAGATGCCGACGAGAGCCGGGGTCCGCTAGTGCGCTGAGTCAGATTCTGCTGGATTCATGGTGCTGTCCTTAACCCCCCGCTCTTGGGGGTTTCTTTTTGCGCGAAGTCAGGTCGAAGGCCGGCAGCCGCAGGCGCTAGCTCTTCATTGCCGCGAAGCCGCGTTCGCGCATCAGAGCATCGGTGTCGACATTGCGCCCGCGGAAGTGACGAAACGCTTCGTCGGGCGGCACCGAATTGCCAACGCTCAAGACAGTGTCGTGATAGCGCATTGCCACTGACTTGTCGTAAGGCCCTCCCGCCTCTTTGAACGCCTCGAAGGCGTCGGCGGTCAGCGTATCTGCCCAAATGTAGACGTAATAGCCTGCCGAATAACCGTCGCCGGAAAAGATGTGGGCGAACTGCGGCGGGCGGTGCCTCATGACGATTTCGCTCGGACAGCCGATCTCGGTCATCGTCTGCTTCTCGAACGCAACCGGATCGATCTTCTGATTGGCCGTGGCCGCGAGATGAATTTTCATATCGTAGATCGCGGCGATGAGATATTCGCCGGTCGAGAATCCCTGGCCGAAATTCTTGGCCTTCTGGATCTTGGCGACGAGCTCGGCCGGTATCGGCTTGCCCGTCTGGTGGTGAAGCGCAAACCGGTTCAGTACCTCGGGCGTGGTAAGCCAGTGCTCGTTGAGTTGGCTCGGGAATTCGACGAAGTCCCGTTTGACGGACGTGCCTGCGAGCATCGGGTAATTGACGTTCGAATTGAGGCCGTGCAGTCCGTGGCCGAACTCGTGAAACATCGTGACGGCGTCGTCCCACGAGACCAGCACCGGCTTTCCCGGTGTCCCTTTCACGAAGTTCGCATTGTTGGACACGACGGGGGTGATCTCGCTTTTGAACTTCTCCTGTATGCGGTATTGGTTCATCCACGCGCCGGAGCTCTTGCCGGCGCGCGCGTAGGGATCGAAGTACCACAGTCCCACCCGCTTGCCTTCGCGCCGGACTTCGTAGACCGTGACTTCGGGATGATAGACCGGCACGCCGTCTATCCTGGCGAACTGCAGGCCAAAGAGCGCATCCGCCACCCAAAACATCGCGTCGCGGATCTTGTCGAGCTGCAGATATTGGCTGACCTCGGCGTGATCGAGATCGTATTTCGCTTTGCGCACCTTCTGCGCGTAATAGCGATAGTCCCACGGCTCGATCCTGATTCCCGCACGCTCGCGGTCGGCCATCGCCTGCATCTCGGCGATTTCCTCCCGAGCGCGGGCGAGGGCGGCGTGCCACACCTTCGTCAGCAGCGCCATCGCAGCGTCGGGTGTCCTGGCCATGTTGTTGTCCAGGATCCAATGCGCGTGGGTGGGGAAGCCGAGGAGCTTGGCGCGTTCGGCCCGCAGCTGCAGTATCTCGGCAATCACTGGCTTGTTGTCGTGCGGCCCGGGATTGTCGCCGCGCATGATCCACATGCGCCATCCCTTTTCACGCAGATCGCGGCGTGAAGCATAGGTAATGAACGGTTCCATCGACGAGCGCGTATTGGCAAAGAGCCATTTACCCTTCTGGCCCTTTGCTTCCGCGGCGCCTGCCGCCGAATCGCGAAGGCCGTCAGGCAATCCCGCGAGACCGTCCTCGTTGTCGATGACGAGCGTGTAGTTCTCTTCGTCGACCAGCTGGTTGTGGCGAAAGGCCGTGAACAGGCTGGCGAGGCGCTTGTTGAACTCCTTCAGCCGCGCCTTTTCCGGCTTTCCGAGCGCCGCGCCCCGACGGGCGAAGTTCGTGTAGATCACGTCTGCCAGCCGCTTTTGCTCCGGGGAGAGATCCACGCTGGTGCGCGCGTCGTAAACGGCTTTCAACCGGGCGAACAGCGCTTCGTTCTGGATGATTTCGTCACCGAACGCCGAGAGCTGCGG
>JBDTXW010000058.1:0-12971 GCA_040005975.1 Betaproteobacteria bacterium
GTGTTGTCCTTCATCGCCTCTTCCTGCAGGATGCGCAGGATGTGCAGCGCTGTGGATTCGGTGCCGCGGATGTGGCCGATGCCGTGACACCGGGGGCACGGAATGTAGGCCGATTCGGCCAGCGCCGGGCGCAACCGCTGGCGCGAAAGCTCCATCAGACCGAAGCGTGAAATCTTGCCCAGCTGTACGCGGGCGCGATCGTATTTGAGCGCGTCCTTCAGGCGATTCTCGACCTCGCGCTGGTTCTTCGCGCTTTCCATGTCGATGAAATCGATGACGATCAATCCGCCCAGGTCGCGTAACCGGAGCTGCCGGGCGATCTCGTCGGCAGCTTCCAGGTTGGTGTTGAATGCCGTCGTCTCGATGTCGCCCGCCTTGGTGGCGCGGGCCGAGTTGACGTCGACCGAGACCAGCGCCTCGGTGTGGTCGATGACGATGGCGCCACCTGCCGGCAGCGGGACCTGGCGCGCATACGCGGTCTCGATCTGATGCTCGATCTGAAAGCGCGAAAAAAGCGGGACATCGTCCTTGTAGAGCTTGACGCGACCAACATTGGCCGGCATCACGTGGCTCATGAACTGCTGCGCCTGGTCGAATATCGCCTCGGTATCGATCAGGAGCTCGCCGATGTCGGGGTGGAAGTAGTCGCGGATGGCGCGGATCACCAGGCTCGACTCCTGGTAGATCAGGAACGCGCCGGATTGCGTCTTGGCGGCGCCATCGACGGCTTGCCAGAGCTGCATCAGGTAGTTGAGGTCCCATTGCAATTCTTCGACCGATCGGCCGATGCCCGCGGTACGGGCGATGACGCTCATGCCACTGGGCACGTCGAGCTGGTTGATGGTGTCACGCAGCTCGTTGCGGTCCTCTCCCTCGATGCGGCGGGAAACGCCGCCGCCGCGCGGATTGTTCGGCATTAGCACCAGATAGCGGCCGGCGAGAGAAATGTAGGTCGTCAGCGCCGCGCCCTTGCTGCCACGCTCGTCCTTGTCGACCTGCACGATCAGCTCCTGACCCTCCTTGAGCTGATCCTGGATGCGCGTCTTGCCGTCACTTTCGCGCAGGTTGTCGCGGGAAATTTCCTTAAACGGCAGGAAGCCGTGGCGATCGGCGCCGTAATCGACGAAGCAAGCCTCGAGACTTGGCTCGACCCGTGTGATGACGGATTTGTAGATATTGCTCTTGCGTTGTTCCTTGCTGGCGGACTCGATGTCGAGGTCGACCAGTTTCTGGCCATCGACGATTGCGACCCGAAGCTCTTCGGCCTGGGTGGCGTTGAACAGCATGCGTTTCATATTCTTCCCCGGCGCCAATCTCGGGCAGGGGCCTAGCGTACAAGCGAAGCGGGCGGCGCCCTTGCGGGCGCCCTGGCTAGCGGGCGGCGGGCGAGGGCGAAACGAGCCACGTGGGCAGCAGCATTGGCTGCCCTGCTACGAGGTGTCGGATGCGGATATCGGGCATCATCGGGCGGGTCCGACAGTGCTCACTGTGGGTGGCACTGGACGATCGCCTGTCTCGGGAGCGTGGATGGTGTTGTTCGCGTTATCGCTCAAACGGTCTGGTGGCTGATTCGACGTTCCGGCGAATTGATGCCGTAGGCGTGCAGCCAGGTACAGAATTCGTCGCGTTATAAATTGCGTTGCGCCGCGCGTCGTGCCGCTTCATCGTGCCACTGGCCGATGCGGAGACTGCGCTCTTCCATTAACATCGTTACTTTTCCGGCACGCAGAGTCCGGACGGTGAACCGATTTAACCTCGCTGCTACAGCCTGCCTCGTCGCCGGGGCCGGCAAGCGCTTGCGGACCCCGATGTGAGGTTCCGCCTGTTGGAGGCGCGGGCCCGTAGCCACGCAAAACCGCCAGCCGCTTGTCGCTGCCAACCACAATTATAATGAAATGAACGATTTAAGCAAGGATGCTGTGAACCGCCTTGCAGTGGGGGAGGCCGGCGCCGGGCAGCGCGTCGACAATTTCCTGCTGCGCGTGCTCAAAGGCGTTCCGAAAAGCCATATCTACCGGATCCTGCGCAGCGGCGAAGTGCGGGTCAACCGCAAGCGGGTACAGCCGGATACCCGGCTTGTCGCAGGCGATGAGCTCCGTATCCCGCCGATACGGACCGCCGCGCCGGATGCCATTCGCCGGGCACTGCTGCCGCGGCCGATCGACCCACCGATCCTGTACGAGGACGAAGCGCTGATCGCAGTCAACAAGCCGGCAGGCCTTGCCGTTCACGGCGGCAGCGGTGTCGCGTACGGCCTGATCGAGCAGCTGCGCGCCGCCCGCCCGAAAGCGAAGTTCCTCGAGCTCGTGCACCGCCTGGATCGCGATACCTCCGGCGTGCTTCTGGTCGCCAAAAAGCGCGTCGCCCTGGTCGCATTACACGCGGCTTTGCGCGAAGGGCGAGTCGACAAGCGTTACCTGGTTTTGGTCCGCGGCAAATGGCGCGATGCCAAGCGGCAGGTCGATCTGCCTTTGACCCGATTCGTCACCGGAGGCGGCGAGCGGCGCGTGCGCGTCGAGCGTACCGGCGGCCAGCTCGCGCGCACCGTATTTTATCGGCGCGAAACCTGGCCCGATGGTTCGCCTCCGGTCAGCCTGCTCGAAGCCGAGCTGCACACCGGGCGGACGCACCAGATCCGGGTGCACTTGACCCACCTGGGCTTTCCGCTGGCGGGCGACGACAAGTACGGCGATTTTGCGTGGAACAAGTCACTGGCCAGGCAAGGCCTTAAACGGATGTTCTTGCATGCCTGGCGCCTGGCCGTGCCGCATCCGGTCGAGCCGCGCGAGATCGCGTTCGAAGCGCCACTTCCGCCCGATCTGTCCAATTTCGTTGCGCGCCTGAGACTTGCTGGCTCCGGCGATGCGTGAGCGGCCAACGCAGTATCGGCTGCTGGTATTCGACTGGGACGGCACACTGGCCGACTCGACGGCGCTGATCGCCGGCGCGATTCAGCAGACCTGCCGCGATTTGGGACTCCCGGCACCCGACGACCGCAGCGCGCGGCACGTGATCGGGCTGGGCCACCGGGAAGCGATAAGCCTCGTGGCGCCTACGCTCCCGTCGGCGGACGTCGCCCGTTTTTCCGAGCGTTATCGGCTGCACTACCTCGCCAGCGACGCCGATATCCCGCTGTTCGGTGGCGTTCGCGACATGCTCGACGAACTCGACCGCCGTGGCTTCCTGCTGGGTGTGGCAACCGGCAAGACCCGGGTCGGTCTGGCGCGGGCGCTGACCCAGCACGGGATTGCTCACCTTTTCGTCGCATCGCGCTGCGCGGACGAGAGCTTGCCGAAACCGCACCCGGCGATGCTGTTGTCGCTGATGGAGCTTGCCGGCGCGGCTGCGGGCGAAACGCTTATGATAGGCGACACGACGCACGACCTGGGCCTTGCGCGGAACGCTGGCGTAAGCGCCGTTGCCGTCACCTATGGGGCGCATCCGGCGGACGGCCTCGCGGCCCTGGCGCCGCTGGCGATCGTGCATTCAATCGGAGAACTGCGCTCATGGCTCTCGATGAACGCCTGATCTGCGCCAGCAAGGATCTGCGCGACGGCGGAACAGGCGTTCGCTTCGTCACGCGCTCGGGTGGCGTGTCGCGACCGGCGTTCGCGATTCGCTGGTGTGGCGCCGTGCACGCGTACGTCAACGAATGCCGGCATCAGGCGAGCGAGCTCGACTGGGAGTCCGGCGATTTCTTCGATGCGTCCAAGCTATACTTGATATGCGCGACGCACGGAGCTCTGTATGAGCCGGACAGTGGGCTCTGTGTCGCGGGTCCGTGCCGGGGCGCGCGCCTCAAGGCGGTCATGCTTGCCGAGCATCACGACGGGATCTACTGCATCGAGAATTGAATGGCTGACGACAATTGGGAACGCGGCGTCATCGAGCGTCTCGCGACCGAAGGCCTGCGCGAGCAACAGCGCGCCCGGCGCTGGAGCATATTTTTCAAGCTGCTGACATTTGGCCTCCTGTTTATCGCCCTGATTGCAGCGCTGGCGTCGATTGCGGGTGGCGAACGGAGCTGCGCAGTCAAGTGCACAGCCGTCGTCGACGTCGAGGGTGAGCTCGACAGTGACAGCCGTGCCAGCGCTGAGAACGTGATCCAGGGATTGCGCGCGGCATTCAAGAACAAGACGACGCAGGGCGTCGTGCTGCGCATCAACAGCCCCGGAGGCAGCCCCGTGCAGGCGGGCGAGATCAACGATGAGATCCGCCGGCTGCGCGGCAAGTATCCCGAGACGCCGATTTACGCGGTTGTGGAGGAGATTTGCGCGTCCGGCGCGTATTACGTCGCCGTGGCGACCGATAAAATTTATGTAGACAAGGCGAGCCTGATCGGCTCGATCGGCGTCATCATCGACGGATTCGGTTTCGTCGGCGCAATGCAGAAACTCGGCATCGAGCGGCGGGCGATCATCGCAGGTGAAAACAAGACGTTCCTCGATCCGTTCTCGCCGGTGTCCCCGAAACAGCGCGCGTACGCACAACAAATGCTGACCGAAATTCACGAGCAGTTCATCGCGGCGGTCAGGGATGGGCGTGGCGCGCGGCTGAAGGAATCCCCGGAGTTGTTCTCGGGACTCGTCTGGAACGGCCAGCGCAGCATCGAGCTTGGCTTGGCCGATGCCCTTGGCAGTGTCGATTACGTCGCGCGCGACGTAATCAAGGCCGCCGACGTCGTCAATTTCACGCCGCAGGAAAACGTATTCGAACGCGTTGCGAGGAAGTTCGGGGCTACGGTCGGCCGCAGCCTGGGATCGATGATCGGCGCGTTCGGGACATGGCGATAGCGGATGGCGCCAGCCCACTTGATAGCCGGTCTATTCCTTCGCCTTTGGCGTCCTATCTAGCCCCTCCACCCGATCGCCCGCTGCGATTCCAAAGTTAGCAAACCAGCCTTTCTTCATTTCGAGCGCAAACATCGCGGGCCCACGTGACTCGTGTGTGTTTTCGGTCCGCGGCGACATGTCTTCGATGTTGAGAATGCGACCATCTGCCCCAATGAATGCTATCGACAGGGGGACGTAGGTGTCTTTCATCCAGAACGCTAGCGGCTGCGGTGCGTTGAACACGAACAGCATGCCGTGATCGGGCTGCAGGCTGAAGCGACGCATCAAGCCGACGGTCCGTGCCGGCACCGTGGCCGCGATTTCTGCGGTCAAGCGATGACCATTGATCGTAAGGTCGGTCGTCGGCAACGACTGCGCCAGGGCCAACGATGCGCTGGCCAACACGACCAGCATCGAGGCCACGCGCCTCAGGCTCATCATCGTGATCAGCAGACTACGCGGGAGGTTGGCGCAGATAGGTGATCCATAGCAGAAGGCTCAGAATGGTAAAGCCCGCCATGCCCAAAGCCAGCGTCAGCAACGAACCGGCGAGCATTGGCGCAATCGTCCCCGCATTGACCGCCGCCAGCACGAATTGCAGGAAACCCTGCAGCGACGACGCGAGCCCGCGCATCGTCGGAAACAGGTCGAGCAACAGCAGGGTCGCCGAGGGCATCGTGACGCTGCTTCCCATCGAGTAGATCATGATCGGCAGGACGTGCCACGGCACGCCCGGCGGCACCAGCGCTGCGACGACCAGGTCGGTCGCGACACCGACAAACATCAGGATGTATCCGAGGCCGATCGTTCGGCGCGGCGTCATCATTCCGGCGACGCGTCCGGAGATGAGCGCGCCAATCATCACCCCGGCGATCATCGGCAGGAAAAGCCAAGCGAATCCATAACTGGAAACGCCGAGCAGGTTCATCAGGAACGATGGCGCGCTGGCGATGTACAGGAAGAACGCCGCGAAGTTCAGGGCGGGGATCGCGCCGAGCAGCAAAAATTCGGGGCGACGCAGGACGTTGACGTAGTTGCGCCACAGGTGTTTTGGCAGCAGGGACTGGCGTGCGCTTGGAGGCAGCGTTTCCGGAAGCCGCTTCGACGCCCAGGTCAACAATGTGACGACCAGCGCCAGCAGCAGCCAGAAGACCGAACGCCAGCCGAAGACGTTCAGCAGCACGCCGCCGAGTACAGGCGCGATTGCGGGAGCGACGCCGAATACCAGGGTGATCTGGGACATCAGCCGCTGCGCTTCGGCGCCATGGAAGCGGTCGCGGATGATCGCCCGGCCGACGACGATCCCGGCCCCGGCGCAAAGTCCCTGCAGCGCGCGGAATAGCCACAGCGTCTCGATATTGCCGGCGATCGCGCAACCCAGCGTGGCGAGCGCATAGATCGCAAGACTCGCCAGCACGACGGGCCGACGCCCCAGCGCGTCGGCGAGCGCGCCATGCCAGAGCATCATGAACGCATAAGCGAACAGGTACACCGATAGTGTCTGCTGTACGGCGATCGGCGGAACGCCGAAGTCGCGGCCGATGTCGTGGAACGCGGGCAGGTACGCATCGATGGAAAACGGCCCGAGCATCGCCAGCGCGGCGATCAGGATGGCGAGCGACCAGGTGCGGACGTGCACCGTCATCGACGGACCCACGGCTGGCTTCGCTCATCACTCGAGGTCCTGCCGCTCGATTCACAACTCATAGCTTTCCGCTGTGCCCTGCAACGCCGCGTCGATAGCGGACCGGTCGAACTGCGGTGCGAACAGGGTGATGAACTCATAGACGAATCCGCGCAGGTACACACCGCGGCGCAGCGCCAGGCGCGTGGTGCTGGCGGCAAAAAGATGGGCGGCTTCGATCTTGTCGAATTGGCCGTCCCGCGCCGGGTCGTGCGCCATTTGCGCGACGATGCCGACGCCGAGCCCGAGTTCGACATAAGTCTTGATGACGTCGGAATCGAGCGCCGTCAGCACGACATTGGGCTCGATTCCCTTGGCGGCGAAGGCGGCATTGATCTGCGAGCGGCCGGTGAAGCTGAAATCGTAGGTGACGATCGGATAGCGCGCCAGCGCCTCGAGCGTCAGCGGGCGGACCTTGGCCAGCGGATGTCCTTTCGGCACGAGTACGCATCGATTCCACGTGTAGCACGGCAGCGTTACCAGGCCGGGATAGTCGGCAAGGGCCTCGGTCGCGATACCGACATCGACATCGGAGCGCTGCGTCTGGTCGGCGACTTGTGCCGGATTACCCTGGTGCAGCAGCAGACGGACCTTGGGGTAACGCTCGGCGAAGCGCTTGAGGACCGGCGGCAGCACATAGCGGGCCTGCGTATGCGTGGTCGCGATCGCGAGTGTGCCGGTATCCTCGCTCTTGAACTCCGCACCAACGCGTTTGAGATTGTTGAGTTCCTGCAGCGCACGTCGCGCGGTCGCGACGATCACCTCGCCGCCGGCAGTCAACGCGGCCAGCCGCTTGCCCTGGCGAATGAAAATCGGCACGCCGAGTTCGTCTTCGAGCTGCCGGATCTGCTTGCTGATACCCGGCTGCGAGGTGAACAAGGCATCGGCGGCCACCGACACATTCAGGCCGTGATCGACCACGGCGCAGAGATAACGGAGTTGCTGGAGGTTCACTGCGACCTCGTTATAACCGTGCGTTAGAATAGGTTGTGATTATATAGCGGCCGCCGCAGGTTTTGGCCGGGCGCTGACCACCTCAGCTTCTGACGCCGATGGCGCAATTCTTTTCGATCCATCCGATCGACCCCCAGCCACGGCTTATTCGCCAGGCGGCAGCGATCGTGCGTCGCGGCGGCGTCATCGCCTATCCGACCGACTCGAGCTACGCCTTCGGCTGCCGCATCGGCGACGCCGCGGCGACCGACCGAATCCGCCGATTGCGCGAGGTCGACGACAAGCATCAACTGACGCTGGTGTGTCGCGACCTGAGCGAAATCGGACGTTATGCCCAGCTCGACAACGAGCAGTTCAGGATCGTCAAACTGGGTGTGCCCGGCAGCTACACGTTTCTGCTGCCGGCAACGCGCGAGGTGCCGCGACGTCTGAAGCATCCGCGTCGCCGCACGATCGGCGTGCGCGTTCCAGATCACGCCGTCGTGCAACATTTGCTTGCCGAGCTGGGGGAACCGTTGCTCTCATCGACGCTGATTCCGGCCGGAGCGATTATTCCGTTGAACGATGCGGCCGAGATCCGCGCGCGGTATCAGCACGCGCTCGACCTGGTCATCGACAGCGGCGCATGCCATCTCGAGCCCACTACCGTCGTCGATCTGGCGGTCACGCCGCCCGCCATTACGCGGTTGGGCCGCGGCGATCTTGCGCGGCTCGGTCTGATCGAGATTTCGGCGTGACGGTTGTCGATGAGGCCGGCAAGCGTCGGCGACGGCCAACTGATAGAATGCGCCACCCATGGATTTTTCGCTTATCGAGACCATCGCGATCTACGCGGTGCCGGTGGTTTTCGCCATTACCCTGCACGAAGCGTCCCATGGCTACGTCGCCCGTATCTTCGGTGACCATACCGCGTACATGCTCGGCAGGGTAACCCTCAATCCGCTAAAGCATATCGATCCGGTCGGCACGGTGATCGTACCGCTCGCGCTGCTGCTGCTGTCGAAGCTTGCGGGTGGCGGCGGGTTCCTGTTCGGCTGGGCGAAGCCGGTGCCGGTCAATTTCGGCAACCTGCGCCATCCGAAGCGCGACATGCTGTGGGTCGCCGCCGCCGGGCCCGCTGCGAACTTCGCGATGGCGCTGTTCTGGATGGTGATCTTTCGGTTGAGTTCCCTCGATGGCGTGCTGGCGAGCGACGGCATGCTGTTGATGAGTCGGGCGGGGGTCCTGGTCAATGTGGTGTTGATGGTGCTGAACCTGCTGCCGATTCCTCCGCTCGACGGCGGGCGGATCGCGATCAGCCTGTTGCCGCACTCGCTCGCCGCCGGGTATGCGCGGCTCGAACCTTATGGCTTCATGATCATTCTGCTGCTCCTGGCCACGGACGTTCTGAATCGGCTGATGGCCCCGATGATTTCTCTGGTGATTCGGCTGCTGCAGGCGCTGGTCGGCTCCTAGCCGCGCCGGCCACACGAAGGCACGCAATGTTTTCTGACCGCGTATTGTCCGGCATGCGGCCCACGGGCCGGATGCATATCGGGCATTACCATGGCGCGCTGAAAAACTGGCTTCGCCTGCAGGAGGAATATGACTGCCTGTATTTCGCCGCAGACTGGCACGCGCTGACAACCCATTACGAGACGCCGGAGCGAATCGAGGACAGCGTCTGGGAGATGGTGATCGATTGGCTCGCCGCGGGGATCAACCCGACCCGGTCGACGATCTTCATCCAGTCGCGCGTCATCGAGCATGCGGAGCTGGCGTTGCTGCTTGGCATGATTGCGCCGGTCGGCTGGCTTGAACGCGTTCCGACGTACAAGGAACAGCAGCAAAAGCTCGCCGATCGCGACCTGACGACGTTTGGCTTTCTCGGCTATCCGGTGATGCAGGCGGCGGACATCCTGATCTATCGGGCGAACATGGTCCCGGTAGGTGAGGACCAGGTCTCGCATCTCGAATTGGTGCGCGAGCTGGCGCGTCGCTTCAATCACATCTATGGACGCGAAGCCGACTTCGAGGAGAAGGCGAAGGCAGCGATCAAGAAGCTTGGATCGAAGCGTGCCAAACGGTATACGCAGCTTCGCACCGCGTTCCAGGAACAGGGGGACGAAGCCGCACTTGAAACCGCGCGCGACATGCTGGATGCGGCGCAGAATTTGGCACTGGGTGATCGTGAACGCCTGTTCGGCTATCTCGAAGGCTCGCGCCGCGTCATTCTCCCCGAGCCGCATCCGCTGTTGACCGATACGCCCAGAGTACCTGGCACCGATGGGCAGAAAATGTCCAAGTCGGGCAACAACGCGATCTTTCTTCGCGAAGATCCGGCGACGATCACGACCAAAGTGCGCACGATGCAAACTGATCCGGCCCGCGTTCACCGCACCGATCCTGGCACGCCGGAAAAGTGTCCGGTCTGGTCGCTGCATCAGATCTATTCGGACCAGACGACCCGGGACTGGGCACACAACGGATGCACGACCGCTGGTATCGGCTGTCTCGACTGCAAGCAGCCGGTGATCGATGCAATCATCGCCGAACAGCGTCCGTTGCACGAACGTGCGCAGAAATATCTGGACGATCCTTCGCTGGTCCGGGCCATCGTCGCTGACGGCTGCGAGCGGGCGCGCAAGCTCGCCGAGGAGACGATGGGCGACGTGCGGGACGCCATGGGACTGAGCTACACGTGATCGCGAACGATGCCGACCGGGCGGTGATCGATCTCGCGCAGGCAGCCGGCGCGCCGGTCGCCAAGGTCTATGGCCAGCCGATGCTGGCGCTGCCGCAGGACCTGTACATTCCCCCGGAAGCGCTGGAAGTCTTCCTCGAGAGCTTCGAAGGGCCGCTCGACCTCTTGCTTTATTTGATCCGCAAGCAGAACATCAACGTTCTCGACATCCCGATGGCGGAGTTGACACGCCAGTACCTGGGGTATGTCGAGATGATGCGCCGTACGCAGCTCGAGCTTGCCGCCGAATACCTGCTGATGGCGGCGGTGCTGATCGAGATCAAGTCCCGGCTGCTGCTGCCGAAGCCGCCGCAGCAGGGTGAAGAGCCTTCGGATCCGCGCGCCGAGCTGGTTCGGCGTCTGCTCGAGTACGAGCGCATGAAGGCAGGCGCGCGGGCGCTCGACGAGTTGCCGCTGGTCGAACGGGACTATGCGCTCGTGCGCGTCTGGTTCGAGCGCGTAGCGACAGCCCGTTTGCCGGACGTCGACGCCGATGACCTGAAGGCGGCGTGGGCGGGCCTGGTCGCCCGAGCGCGGGTGAACCGCCATCACCTGGTCACGCGTGAGCAACTGTCGGTGCGCAGCCAGATGAGTCGCCTGCTGAAAACGCTCGAGCCCGGGCACTTCGTCGAATTCACGACTCTGTTCGACGGACGCAGCAGCATCGCGAAGCTGGTCGTGACGTTTCTGGCGATTCTCGAGCTCACGCGCGAGCGTTTGCTCGATCTGGTGCAAGCCGCGCCGTATGCGCCGATTTATGTGCAACGCAGGGGGGATCCGGCGTTCGCGCTGGAAGGGGATAGTGAAGCCTGATCCCGGTGGGGTGCGCTCGCTGCATGCCGATCGCGGCGGCGCAGGCCGGATCAGCGAAACGCTTGGGTCGCGACCGGTTTGCGCCGGCACCCAATGGAAATGAAATGGAATTGAAACACATCGAAGACATTCTCGAGGCCGTGCTGCTGGTCGCCGGGGAGCCGTTGCCGGTGGCGCAGTTGTCGAAACTGTTCGACCCGCCGCTCGAGCCCGACGTGATTCGCAACCTGCTCGACCGGATCCGGGAACACTGGGCCGGTCACAATGTCGAGCTCGCGCAGGTTGCAAGCGGCTGGCGTTTTCAGGCCAAGCCGGCGATCCAGCCATATCTGGACCGACTTTCGTCCGACAAGCCACCGCGCTATTCGCGCGCGGTAATGGAGACGCTGGCGATCATCGCCTACCAGCAGCCGGTCACGCGCGGCGACATCGAAGCGATTCGCGGCGTCGCGGTATCGACGCACATCATCAAGACGCTGGAAGACCGGCAATGGATCGAGGCGGTCGGCCATCGCGAAACACCCGGCCGGCCGGCGCTGTATGCGACGACCCGAACCTTTCTCGACGATCTCAACCTGCGTTCCCTCGCCGAACTGCCGCCATTGGCGGAACTGGACACTTCTCACCTCATGGAGTTACCCGATGCCCCAGCAAAGGCCGCCGAGGTCGAACTCGCGCTCGCGAGTCCGATCCTCAGCCCACGGACCGACGTATCCGACGCATCAGACGCGGCGGACGGACGATCGGTCCCGCCCGAATCAACCCAGACGCTCCACTGAGCCGGTCTTCACCGAGCCACAGCGCCTGCACAAGCTGCTGGCGCAATGCGGTTACGGCTCGCTGCGCGGGCTGGAGGAGTTGATCATCGCCGGCCGGATCACCGTAAACCGGCAGCCGGCCGAAGTCGGGCAGAAAGTCGGCCCCAGCGACCAGGTTCGTATCAACGGCGAGCTGGTGCGGATTCGGTTCGCGCCGCCGCGCGCGCGCGTCCTGCTCTATCACAAGCCGTCCGGTGAAATCGTCAGCCGCGCCGATCCCGAAGGACGGCCGACGGTATTCGACAAGCTGCCGCGCCTCGGCAGCGCGAAGTGGATCGCGGTCGGACGGCTCGATTTCAACAGCGAGGGACTGCTGCTGTTCACGACCTTGGGCGAACTCGCCAACCGCCTGATGCATCCGCGCTACGAAGTCGAGCGCGAATATGCGGTACGCATCGTCGGCTCGCTGACGCCGGAACAGGAACGCGCGTTGCTCGAAGGCATCGAGCTCGAAGATGGTCCGGCCCGAGTGCTGTCGCTCGCCGACGGCGGCGGTGAGGGATCGAACCACTGGTACAAGATCACGCTGCCCGAGGGGCGCAACCGCGAAGTGCGGCGATTGTTCGAGGCCCTCGGACTGATGGTGAGCCGGCTGATTCGCACGCGATATGGCATCGTCAGCATGCCGCCGCAACTCAAGCGCGGACAGACGCTGGAAATGGAGCCCGACGAATTGAACAAGCTGATGACGGCGGCCGGGATGCTGGGCGGCGATGTGCGAAGCAACGATGCCGACGAACAGCCGCGTCACGGGCACGGGGCGGACGAAGAGGAAACGCACGAGGAAGACGAAATTGACGGCAACCGCGGGACTTACGGCGTGCGCGAGGAGCCCAGCGCGCGCGAGGTCGACGGCAATCGCGAACCCGGGCCGGGCAAGCCTGCGCCTCATGCCGGCCCGGGCCGAGGGAGGCAGCACGGCCATCGTGTCACCGGAGCGCCGGGTGCGGCGGGACTGCCCGGCGCCGCCCCGCCGCGCGGCGGCCCGAAGCCGCGCGCTGGTCGCGGGCAACATGGCGGGCGCGGCGGTCCCGGCGCACGCGGCGGCTCGACAGCACCCGGAGGCCCGGCCGGCCGCGGTGGACCTCGCGGCCGGCGCGGTCCTCGCGGCGGCGGGCAACCGGGCGGTGGCGGTCAACCGGGCGGTG
>JBDTXW010000059.1:0-12923 GCA_040005975.1 Betaproteobacteria bacterium
AATTCCTCGGTCGAGTTCGCCAGCATCTCCTTCAAATCGTGACCGGGGCTGAACGCGCGTCCGGCGCCGGCGAGCACGACGACGCGCACCGAATCGTCGCGGGCGATAGAGTCGAGCGCCGTCTGCAGCTCGTCCAGCATGGCGCGATTGATCGCGTTGAACTGCGCCGGGCGGTTCAACGTCAGCGTGGCTACGCCGCCGGCGTCGGCACGCAGCAGCGTGGCTTCGGCCGAGGATTCGAACGGCGGAGAATTCATCGCAACACCTACTCGATCGCGCTCGTCGAACGGAGGCGTTCGCGCAGCACGAACTTCTGGATCTTGCCGGTCGATGTCTTCGGCAGCTCGCCGAAGACCACGCGCTTTGGCGCCTTGAAGCGCGCCAGGTGGCTGCGGCAATGCTCGATCAACTCGGCCTCGGTGACCACCGCACCGGCCTTGATCTCGACGAATGCGCAGGGCGTCTCCCCCCACTTCGGATCGGGCTGCGCCACCACCGCGGCCGCGAGCACGGCAGGGTGACGGTAAAGCGTGTCCTCGACCTCGATCGAGCTGATGTTCTCGCCGCCCGAGATGATGACGTCTTTCGAACGGTCCTTGATCTTGACGTAGCCGTCCGCCTGCAGCACCGCGAGGTCGCCCGAGTGGAACCAGCCACCGGCAAAAGCCTCTTCGCTGGCCTTCGCGTTCTTAAGATACCCCTTCATCGTGATGTTGCCGCGGAACATGATCTCGCCCATCGTCTCGCCGTCGCGCGCCACCGCCGTCATCGTCGCCGGATCCATGACCGTCATCCCTTCCTGGCAGGTATAGCGCACACCCTGGCGGCCATTGCGTTCGGCTTGCGCGCCCACGTCGAGCTCGCGCCATTCCGCATGTTTGGCGCATACCGAAGCCGGACCGTAGGTTTCGGTCAGCCCATAGACGTGCGTGATGTCGAAACCCATCAGCTGCATGCCTTCGATGACCGACGCCGGCGGCGCCGCCGCCGCGACCAGGCAGCTGACCTGGTGCGTAATGCCTTGCTTCCATTCCGCCGGCGCGTTGATCAGCATCGCATGAACGATCGGCGCGCCGCAGTAATGCGTAACCCGGTGCTCGCGAATCGCATCGAGGACCGGCCGGGCCTCGACCTTGCGCTGGCAGACGTTGGTGCCGGCGTTGGCCGCCATCGTCCAAGGGAAGCACCAGCCGTTGCAATGGAACATCGGCAACGTCCAAAGATAAACCGAGTGTCGCGGCATGCCCCAGTCGATGATGTTGGACAGCGCGTTGAGATAGGCGCCGCGGTGATGGTAGACGACGCCCTTCGGATTCCCGGTCGTGCCCGACGTATAGTTGAGCGCGATCGCCGACCATTCATCGTCCGGTAGCTGCCAGTCGAATTCCGGATCGCCGCCGGCAAGGAATTCCTCGTAGTCGACGCGGCCGAGCTTCGCGCCGCCCGGGCCCAGCGGGTCGCTGATGTCGATGATCAGCGGCTTAGCTTCTAGTTTCTGCAGTGCCGCGCCGACAATCGGCGCGAATTCGGTGTCGGTCAGAAGCACCCTCGCCTCGCCGTGACCGAGCATGAACCCGATCGCCTCGGCGTCGAGGCGCGTGTTGAGCGTGTTCAGCACGCCGCCCGTCATCGGCACGCCAAAATGGGCCTCGATCATCTCCGGCGTGTTCGCCGCCATGACCGCGACGGTTTGGCCAGGCTCGACCCCGGCGCGCACCAGCGCCGAGGCCAGCCGTCGCGAACGCATATACGTCTGTTCCCACGTCAGGCGGCGATCGCCGTGCACGACGGCGAGATGCTCCGGATACGTGTATGCGGTACGCGCGATCAACGAGATCGGCGACAGCGGCGCGTAGTTGGCGGCGTTCTTGTCGAGGCCGTGCTCGTAAGGGCTGGACTTGGGCATGGCAGACGGCGTTGCGGCGTGTTTTCAAAGCCCGCAGCCACATGGTAACCAATCCATCCGAAAACACAATTGCGCGGCCGGTGCGGTGAGCTTGCCCCGGTGCAACGAATTCACTATGCTGGCCGCTGATCCAGTTAACGATGGACGCGGGCACGATGGGCCACCGGTTGTCGAAAATCGTCACTCGTACCGGCGACGCCGGAACGACCGGCCTCGGCGACGGTTCGCGGGTGGCCAAGGATTCGCCGCGAATCGATGCGATCGGTGCCGTCGACGAGCTCAATTCGAGCCTGGGCGTGCTGCTCGCCGAAGAACTGCCGCTGGCGGTTTCCGCCTGCCTGGTCGATGTACAGCACGATCTGTTCGATCTTGGCGGTGAGCTGTCGATTCCCGGCTACAACGCGGTCAGCGACGCGCACGTCGAACGGCTCGAGGCCGCAGTCGAGCGCTTCAATGCCGACTTGAAACCGCTCAAGGAGTTCATCCTGCCCGCGGGCGCGCGCGCCGCGGGCCTCGCGCATGTCGCGCGCACCGTCTGCCGCCGCGCCGAGCGGGCGCTGGTGCGGCTCGCGCACACCGACGCCGTTGCGGAACCGGCGCGAAAATATCTGAATCGCCTGTCCGACCTGCTGTTCGTGCTGGCGCGGGTGCTCAATCGCAGCGTCGGACGCGACGACGTGCTGTGGCGCAAGGACAGCCGCCATGCCGGATGATCGCATCGCCGTGCGAAAGCGTCGCGCCGCGCATTACCGCTGATGGTCGTCGATCCTGCCCGGCAGCTCGAGCGCAGCGCGCGCCTGATGGAGCTGCTCGCGCGCATCGCACTTGCCGATCGATCGGCCTTCGAGCAGCTCTATCGCCTGACCTCGCCGCATCTATACGGCGTCGCAATGCGTATATTGCGTGAATCGGCGGCCGCGGAGGAGGTGCTGCAGGAGAGCTTCGTCAACGTATGGCATCACGCCGGCTCCTACGTCGCGGCCAGGAGCCAGCCTCTGACGTGGCTGACCAGCATCGTGCGCAACCGCTGCCTCGACCGGCTGCGCAAGCACGATATCGAGACGGTGAGCATCGACGATGAGGAGCATGCCATGACGATTGCGGATCGAAGCCCGACGCCGCTGGAATTGCTGTTGAGCGGCGCCGACGCCAGCGCAGTCAGGCGCTGCGTCGAGGCGCTGGACGCGGTCCAGAAGCAGGCGATCGCGCTGGCGTTCTATCAGGGCTTGTCGCATTCGGAGCTCGCGCGCCACCTGAGGCAGCCGCTGGGTACGGTCAAGTCATGGGTCAGGCGGGCCCTGGAGCGCCTGAAGACCTGTCTCGATGGCGCAGGCGTGGCCCGCTGAGATCGTGCGCAGGTCTCGCATCGGCCACCAGCGATGAATTACCGCACACCCGAACGCGCCAATGCGCTTGCCGCACATTACGTGCTGGGAACGATGCCAGCGCGCGCCCGATCCCGCTTCGCCCGGCTTGCGCGGACCGACAGTGTGCTCGGCGATGCGATACGCGCCTGGGAAGCTCGTCTGTCACCGCTCGCGCAAAGCGTGCCGCCGGTCGAACCGCCGGAACGCGTCTGGATGGCGATTCTCGCCCGCATCGATCGCGGTGGCGCCGCATCCGCGCCGGAACGGCGCGGAGCCTGGGCCAGCGTCAGCCTGTGGCGCGGCCTCGCGCTGACCGGATTCGCCACCGCAATCGCGCTGGCGGTCGTGCTCTTGATGCCGCCGCTCGAACGCCCCGAGGCGACGCTGGTGGCCGTGCTTGCCGGAGACGACGCGAAGCCGGCGCTTCTCGCCTCGGCCGACCGCACTGGACGCGTGCTGACAGTCAAACTGATCGCACCGCTCGCGCCCGCCGCAGATCGCTCGCTTCAGCTCTGGGCGCTGCCCGCGACAGGCAATCCGCGCTCGCTGGGGCTCGTGCCGATGTCGGGCATCGTGCGAATCGCGCTGCCGGTGGCCGCAGGGACCGCGCTGCAGGACATTCCCGCGCTGGCAGTCAGTCTCGAGCCCAGCGGCGGATCGCCGACCGGGCTACCGACCGGACCCGTGCTCTACTCGGGCCCGATCCAGCGACTCTACTGATCGCCACACGTCCGCTCGAAATCCGTCGCCGGCGCCGCGCCGTCGACAGCGGCAAGCCCGGTCAATTCGCGCGTCGGACCCGCTGGTCGATCGCGCCGAAAATCGATTGCCCGGAGCCATCTTGCATGTCGATGCGCACGTGGTCGCCGAAGCGCAGAAACGGCGTGCTGGCCTTGCCCTCGCGCAGCGTTTCCACCGTGCGCTGTTCGGCAATGCAGGCGTAGCCGGCGCCGCCTTGCGCGACCGGGCGTCCGGGACCGCCGTCTTCCTTGTTGGACACCGTGCCCGAGCCGACGATGCTGCCCGCCTCGAGCTCGCGCGTCCGGGCGGCGTGCGCGATCAAGGTCGGAAAATCGAACGTCATGTCGACGCCCGCGTTCGGACGGCCGAAAAGCTGTCCATTGACGAAGCTCAACAACGGCAGATGAACCTTGCCGCCGCCCCACGCATCGCCGAGCTCGTCGGGCGTCGCCGCTACCGGCGAGAACGCCGACGCGGGCTTGCTCTGGAAAAAACCGAAGCCCTTCGCCAGTTCGCCGGGGATGAGGTTACGCAGGCTGACGTCGTTGACCAGCATCAGCAGGCGGATCGCGGCTGCCGCGGCCTGCGGCGTCGCGCCCATCGGCACATCGCCGGTGATTACCGCGACCTCGGCTTCCAGATCGATGCCGAACGCTTCGTCGGCGACAACAATGTCGTCGCGCGGGCCGATGAAGCTGTCGGAACCGCCCTGGTACATCAGCGGGTCGGTCCAGAACTCTGCGGGCATCGTCGCGCCGCGCGCCTTGCGCACCAGCTCGACATGGTTGACGTACGCGGAGCCATCGGCCCATTGGTAGGCACGGGGCAGCGGCGAATGCGCAAGTGCTGCTTCGAACGCCACCGAGCCGGGGACATCGCCTCCGTTCAGTCGCCGGTAGGTCTCAGCAAGGAGCGGCTCTGCCCTGTCCCATTCGTCGAGCGCGGCTTGCAGCGTACGCGCGATCGCAGGCACGGCGATCGCGCGCGTCAGATCACGCGAGACGACGACGAGACTTCCGTCGCGACTGCCGTCCTTGAGTGTGGCGAGTTTCATGCTGCCTCACCTCCCCGGAATCGCGCGCGTCGCGCGCCTAGCGGCGCCTCAGCAGGTAGCCGTCGCCGCGATCTTCCACTTCCCAACCGGCCGCATGCAGCTCGGCGCGCAGGCGATCCGCTTCCGCCCATGCTTTGGCCGCCCGTGCGGCGGCGCGGGCCGCGGCCAGCGCATTGACCGTTTCGGGCACCGTCTCGACCGGCGGCCGCCACGCCGCGAGCCCAAGCCCGAAAATGCGATCGAAGGCGAGCAAACTCGCCCGGGTTACGGCGCGATCGGCGAGATCACCGCGCAGCAGCTCCCAGGCGATCGCCAGCGCCTTCGGAATGTTCAGATCGTCGTTCACGACACCGGTGAAGCGCCCGACGTATGACGGATCCGGCTCGCCGCCGGCGGGCAGCGCATGCACGGCGCGGCGCATCCGGTCGAGTCCAATGGACGCGGCGTCGAGCGCCTCCCAGGTGAAATTGAGCTGGCTGCGATAGTGCGCGGTCAGGCACAGATAGCGATACGCGATCGGATCGTAGCCGCGATCGATCAACGCCTGGATGCGCAGGAACTCGCCGGCCGACTTGGCCATTTTCGCGTCGTTCGCCAGCAGGAAATAACCGTGCATCCAGAAATTGGCGAGCCGCGTGCCGACACGGGCTTCGGTCTGCGCAATTTCGTTGGTGTGATGGACGGGAATATGGTCTTCACCGCCGCAGTGGATGTCGAAATAGTCGCCCAGATACTCCTGCGCCATCGCCGAGCATTCGATATGCCATCCGGGAAAGCCCACGCCCCAAGGACTCGGCCATTCCATCTGGCGTTTCTCGCCGGATGGCGAAAACTTCCACAAGGCGAAATCGGTCGCGCTCTTCTTTTCGCCCAGATCGACTCTCCGGCCCGCATCGAGGCCGGCCTTGTCGAGGCGCGCCAGATAGCCGTAACCGGGCTGCTTGCTGGTGTCGAAATAAATGCCGTCCGACGTGCGATACGTGTAGCCGTTCTTCTCGATGTCGGCGATGAACTCGATCTGTTCGCCGATGTGCGCGGTCGCGCGGCAGAGCACCGTCGGCGACTCGATGTTGAGCCGCTGCATATCATCGACGAACGATGCCGTGTAAAGCTCCGCAATTTCCCACGCGCTGCGGCCCGTGCGCCGCGCCCCCTTTTCCATCTTGTCTTCGCCGGTGTCGGCATCCGAGGTCAGGTGTCCGACATCGGTGACATTCATCACGTGCCGCACGCGATAGCCATTCCATTCGAGGACGCGTTTCAAGATGTCTTCGAACAGGAAGGTGCGGAAGTTTCCGATATGCTGGTAGTCATAAACGGTCGGTCCGCAGGTGTAAAGGCCGACCGCACCGGCCTGCAGCGGCCCGAATGCCCGCAGGGTGCGTGTGTAGTTGTCGTACAGCCGGAGCGATGTTGACATCGTCGAATGTGCAATAAAAAAGCCGCCAGCGGCTTCCTGGCGGCTCGTCGTGTCCGATGCCTGTCCGTCAGGCCGGGCTAAAGTACGCGGCGGGCCGCATGAGCGCCGCGACGACAGCGCGCAACGCATGCGGCAGCAAGGCAGAGTTCGGACATGCCGGCATGGTAGCGAATCGGCCGGCGAGCGGCAAGCCGACGCCTCGAAACGGAAGGCAAATGCGCACAATCGCGCGCCCACGGTCGCGCGCCGAACACGGTAAAATCGCGCTCGACCCCGCTCGCGCCGGGGCCAAAGCTCCGATGCCCGCCCCCACCGACCCCGTCGCACGATCGCATCACGGCCTGCTTTCGCGCTCCGCAACGATCGCACTCGTCGTCGCCTTCGCGGTGATCTGGTTCGCCAATCTGGACTATCGCCGATTGATCCATCCCGACGAGGGCCGCTATGCGGAAATACCGCGCGAAATGGTCGCCAGTGGCGACTGGCTGACGCCGCGTCTGGACGGTATCAAGTATTTCGAAAAGCCGGCGCTGCAATACTGGTTGACGGCAGCCGCGTACGAGGCGTTCGGCATCCACGAATGGACGGCGCGCCTCTGGCCCGCGCTGGCCGGGTTTGCCGGCGTGCTGTTCATCGGGTACGTCGGCTATCGTCTCGACGGCCCGCTGCTGGGCCTGTACAGCGCAGCGGCGCTCGGCGGATGCGTCTGGTACGTACTCAACGCGCACATCCTGACCTTGGACTCGGGGCTCACCTTGTGGATGAGCGTCGGCTTCGGCGCGCTCCTGATCGCGCAGCGAGCCGCGGCAAACATGCGCGAACAGCGCACGTGGATGCTCGTCGCCTCGTCGGCGCTAGCGCTGGCCGTCCTGTCGAAGGGACTGATCGGCGTCGTCCTGCCCGGTGCGTCGCTCGCCGTTTATTCGCTGCTGACCCGCGACTGGGCAGTTTGGCGAAGGTTGCACCTCATTGCCGGTCTGCTGCTCTTTGCGCTGATTGCCGTGCCATGGTTCGTCGTCGTGTCGCTCGCCAATCCGGAATTCTTCCATTTCTTTTTCATCCACGAGCATTTCGAGCGCTTTCTCACCAACGAGCATCATCGCGAGGGCGCGTGGTGGTACTTCATTCCGATCCTCGCCGCCGGCATACTGCCCTGGCTGACCGTCCTCGCGTGGACCGCGCGCCGCATGTGGTCCGGCGCTGTCAGCGACGGCAATGGCTTCAGCTGGCAGCGCTACGCACTGGTTTGGTCGGTGTTCATCTTCGTATTCTTCAGCGTGTCGAGCTCCAAGCTGCCTTCGTACATACTGCCGATCTTCCCGGCGCTGGCGTTGCTGATCGGCGGCCAGCTCGCTGCGCTGCCTGCGCGAACGCTGATCTGGTTGACGCTGCCACTCGTCGTCGTCACCGGCGCGTGCCTGCTGGCGCTGGGCGTCGGCTTCGACACACTGGTGCGAAATTTCGCCGCTGAACGCCAGCCTGTGGCCCCCCTTCTTGCCTATGGACCGTGGCTGACCGCGGCGTGCGCGGTTGCGCTCGCCGGCGGCATCGCGTGCATCTGGTGGCTCAAGGCCGGCAAGCGCACGGCGGCGGTATTGGCCGTCGCGTCGACCGCGCAGCTTGCCGCGCTGCTGGTGCTGACCGGCCACAATGAGCTCGCCGACTCGCGCTCGGCGGCGCCGATCCTGTCCCGCGTCGTCCGCGACCACGGTCCGATCGCCAACAACGTGCCGTTCTTTTCGGTCAAGATGTACGATCAGACGCTACCATGGTATCTCGGTCGCACGGTGACGCCAGTCGAGAACCTGGACGAACTGGCGATGGGACTCGCGATCGAGCCCGACAAGGCGGTCGCGACGTTGGGCGAATGGAAGCAGCGCTGGAACCGGGCGGAGCAGGCGTATGCGATCATGCAGGCCGACATGTACGAAATGCTGCTGCGTGAGGGCGTGCCGATGCGCGAAGTCGGCCGCGATCCGCGCCGCGTGATCGTCAGCCGCCGTTGACAGGTTAGCCAACCATTGACTTCGGGACGAGCGCCGATGCCTTACAGCAACCCGGACAGGCAATGAACCTGTCCGGATTTTCCTTCCTGATCACCGGCGTGCTGCTCAACGCGATCGCGCAGCTGCTGCTCAAGGCCGGCACCAACACGCTGGGCGTCATTACGCTGACTCGAACCAACTGGGCCGGCGAATTCGGCAGGATGGCGGGCGAGCCGCATTTCATCGGCGGCGTCATCTGCTACGGCTTCAGCCTCATCGTCTGGATACTAGGCCTCTCGCGCGTCCCCGTGTCGATCGCCTATCCGATGCTCTCGCTCGGTTATGTGATCAACGCGATCGCCGCACATTATCTGTTCGGGGAAGGTGTGAGCCTCGTGCGCTGGCTCGGCATCGGCTTCATCGTGCTGGGCGTCTGGCTGGTCGCGAGGAGCTAGCGATGAGTCGCCGATCGGCGGCCCCGGCCTCGCCCGACCGATGAGCGCGCGCGAGCCGCCGGCGCAGGCCGCCTATCTCAAGTTCGCCGGCCCCGATCTGGACGAACCGACGATTACCGGCGTGGCCGAGGTGCTGCGCTCGGGCCAAATCACCAGCGGCCCCTGGGTAGCGCGCTTCGAACAACAGCTCGAAGCATTTTGCGCCGGCCGGCCGGTACGCGTGCTGACCTCGGCGACCGCGGCGATCGAGGTCGCGCTGCAGCTGTGCGGTATCGGTCCCGGCGACGAAGTCATCACCGGCGCGCAAAGCTTTTTCACCGTGCTCAACATGATCGTCAAAGTCGGCGCGACGCCAGTGTTCGTCGACTGCGATCTGGTCACGCGCAACATCGACCTGGCGCAGGTCGAAGCGGCGATCACGCCGCGCACCAAGGCGATCATCCCGACCCACTTTCCCGGCGCGCTGGTCGATCTCGACGCACTGTACGCGCTGGCGCGCGGACGCGGCATTCGCGTCATCGAGGACGCGGCGCTGGTGCTGGGCTCGCGCTGGCGCGGACGCAACGTCGGTGCCGTCGGCGACCTCGTCACGTTTAGCTTTCATCCGAACAAGAATGCGACGTCGATCGAAGGCGGCGCGCTGGTCGTCAACAACCCGGAGGAGGCTGGGCGGGTCGAGATGCTGCGCTTCCACGGCATCCGAGGGCTGCCGGACCGCACGCGCGACGTCGACTATCCCGGCGGCAAGTTCAACCTTCCGGATGTCAACGCGCGCATCGGCCACGCACAACTCGGGCGCCTGCCGGAATTCCTGGCCAGACGCCGTATGCTGGCCGATCGCTATTTCGCGCGTTTTGCGACCGACCCGGCGTGCGTGCTGCCGCCGCAGCCGGCAAGCGCGGACGACGGTCATTCCTGGAACATGTTCTCTGTCCTTCTGCCGCTGGAGCGCATGTCGATCGACCGGCGTCAGTTCCGGGACGCGATGGAGACGCGCGGCATCGGCACCGGCGTGTCGTACGAAGCGCTGCACCTGTGCACGCTGGGTCGGCGCTTCCGCGGCCGCGAAGGCCAGTTCCCGAACGCCGAGCGCATTGCGCGCGAAACCGTCACCTTGCCCTTGCACACCCGGCTCCAGGAATCCGACGTCGATCGCGTCTGCGACGGCGTCGCCGCAATCATCGCCGCAGCGAGAAAATGACGATGGCGACGCCAGAGCTCTCGGTCGTCGTCCCCGTCTACAACGAAGCGGCCGGCCTGCCGGCGTTGTTCGAACGGCTCTACGCCGCGCTCGACAAGCTGGCCGTGGCCTACGAAGTGATCTTCGTCGATGACGGCAGCCGCGACGCCTCCGCGGCGTTGCTCAAAGACCAATTCATGCGACGGCCCGAAGTCACGCGCGTGGTCCTGTTCAACGCCAACTACGGCCAGCACATGGCCATCGTCGCGGGCTTCGAGCGCAGCCGCGGTAGCCGCATTGTCACGCTCGACGCCGATCTGCAGAACCCTCCGGAGGAAATCGGGAAGCTGCTGGCCGCGATGGACCGCGGCCATGACTATGTCGGCAGCATCCGGCTCGCACGCGAGGATTCATGGTGGCGCCGCTCCGCGTCGAAGGCGATGAACCGCATCCGCGAGCGCATCACTCACATCAGAATGACCGACCAGGGCTGCATGCTCCGCGCCTACAGCCGCGACATCGTGCAGGCGATCGCATCGTCGCGCGAGGTCAGCACTTTCATACCGGCGCTGGGCTACACGTTCGCGCACAATCCGACCGAGGTGGAGGTCGCGCACGCGGAGCGCGTCGCCGGCGAATCGAAATATTCGCTGTACAAGCTGATACGTCTCAATTTCGACCTGATCACCGGCTTTTCGCTGGTGCCGCTGCAGCTGTTCTCGATGTTCGGCATGCTCGTCTCGGCCGTCGCTCTGCTGACCTACCTCGTCGTCATCGTCGAGCGCCTGCTGCTCTCCGGCTGGCGCGAAGGACTCTCGACGCTGTGGGATCGCGACATCCTCGCCTTTTTTCTGGTCGGCATGATGTTGTTCGGCGTGGGGCTCATCGGTGAGTACGTCGGCCGAATCTACCAGCAGGTGCGCGACCGGCCGCGCTTCACCGTGCACGCCGTGCTGGAAAGAGCCGAGCCTGCACCGAACCCCGCCGTCCGGCCGGGCGATTCGCTGCGGTAAGCGACCGTCTCGCGTCACTGTTGCTGCTGCAGCATCCGTCATGGCCCGCGTCGTCGTATTCGGCTACCACAATGTCGGCGTGCGCTGTCTGAAGGTGCTGCTGGCGCACGGCCTCGACATACCGCTGGTCATCACGCATGACGACAGTCCCGGCGAGACGATCTGGTTCGGCAGCGTCGCGCGCACCGCCGCCGAATACGGGATTCCCGCTATCAGGCCCGAAGATCCCGCTGCGCCTGAAATCATCGACCGCGTCGCCGCTGCGCGTCCGGACTACATCTTTTCCTTTTACTACCGCCGGATACTTGCCCCGGCGCTGCTCGCGCTGGCGCCGCGCGGAGCGCTGAACATGCACGGCTCGCTGCTGCCGAAATACCGCGGACGCTCGCCTGTCAACTGGGCGATCATTCACGGCGAGACCGAGACGGGCGCGACCTTGCACTACATGGGCGACAAGCCCGACGACGGCGACATCGTCGCACAAACGCCGGTGCCGATCCTGCCCGACGATATCGCCGGGGAAGTCTTCGTCAAAGTGACTGTCGCGGCGGAATTGACGCTGCATCGCGTGCTGCCGGCGCTCCTCGCCGGCACCGCGCCGCGGATCCGGCAGGACGCTGCCAAGAGCTCATACTTCGGGGGCCGCAAGGCCAACGACGGCGTCATCGACTGGTCGAAGAGCGCCATCGCGATCCACAATCTGGTGCGCGCCGTCGCACCGCCCTACCCGGGGGCGCGCACGCTGATCGACGGCCATCCGGCGCGGGTCCTGCGTACGCGAGTTCTGGATAGCGCGGCGCCGCCTGCCGTGGCGCCGGCGTTCGACATCGCCGACGGGTGGATAGCCGTGCGCTGCGGCGAAGGAGGAACGCTGCAGGTGCTCGAGCTCGAGATCGACGGCGCGATCGTCAGCCCTGCCGCATTCGCGCCATGGCGGGCGGCCCATGGCGCGTCGGTTCCCGGTAGAATCGGCCCGCAGGAACCGGCAGCCGCGCCGGATCAAAACGATTGACCCATGCCAAAAATACTGATCCTCGGCGTCAACGGTTTCATCGGCCACCATCTGTCCCAGCGCATCATCGCGTCGACC
This sequence comes from Betaproteobacteria bacterium, assembly GCA_040005975.1. Taxonomy (GTDB): domain Bacteria; phylum Pseudomonadota; class Gammaproteobacteria; order Burkholderiales; family Casimicrobiaceae; genus PALSA-1003. The sequence goes on from JBDTXW010000059.1 coordinate 12,212, forward strand.
GACTGGGAAGTCTACGGCATGGATATGCAGAGCGAGCGCATCGCGGACCTGCTGCCGGAAAAGCGCTTCCACTTCTTCGAAGGCGACATCACGATCAACAAGGAGTGGATCGAATACCACATCAAGAAATGCGATACCGTGCTGCCGCTGGTCGCAATCGCGACTCCGGCCACCTACGTGCGCGAGCCGCTTCGAGTGTTCGAACTCGATTTCGAGGCCAATCTGCCGATCGTCCGCGCCTGCGTGCGCTACCGGAAACACATCGTCTTCCCGTCGACCTCGGAGGTTTACGGCATGTGCGCCGACGCCGCGTTCGATTCGGAGACCTCCGATATGGTGCTGGGACCGATCAACAAACCGCGCTGGATCTATGCGTGCGCGAAGCAGCTGATGGACCGCGTGATCCATGCGTACGGCATGGAGCAGGGGCTTGACTACACGCTGTTCCGGCCGTTCAACTGGATCGGCTCGGGCCTCGACTCGATCAATACCGCCAAGGAAGGTAGCTCGCGCGTGATCACGCAGTTCCTCGGCCACATCGTACGCGGCGAGCCGATCCAGCTGGTCGACGGCGGCACGCAAAAGCGCGCCTTCACCTATATCGACGACGGTGTCTCGGCGTTGATGCGCATCATCGCCAACGACAATGGCGTCGCAAGCGGCAAGATCTACAACGTCGGCAACCCGCGCAACAACTATTCGGTCAGGGAAC
>JBDTXW010000060.1:0-12883 GCA_040005975.1 Betaproteobacteria bacterium
GGTCTACGACTGTCCGGGATCGGTGTCCGGGTCCCCGGCGGCGGCCGGATCCTGGCTGGTCGGGACGCGATATGATTCCGCGGCCCACGCCCCCAGGTCGATCAGCTTGCAGCGTTCCGAGCAGAACGGCCGGAACGGGTTGTCGGGCGTCAGGTCGGTCGCCTTGCCACACTGCGGGCAGCGTGCGCCGCGCCGTCGTCTGTCGGGTTTACTCATTCCGATAATATTGCGCGAACAGAACGCCAGCTCCCGCGGCCGGCTTTAGGCCAGCGCCATCGCCAGCACGCTTGCCACATGCATCGCATCGCGCCCCGCCCCGTCCCTGATCTGATGCCGGCAACTGAACCCGTCGGCCACGATCAGCGTCGTGGCGGCGGCCGAGCGCACCGCGGGCAACAGCGACTGTTCGGCCATCTGCATCGAGAGTGGGTAGTGCTCCGCCTGATAGCCGAACGCACCCGCCATACCGCAGCAGCCCGACGCTATCGTGCTCGTGGCCAGGCCCGGTATCCAGCCGAGCACTGTCTGGATCGGCGTGACTGCGGCGAAGGCCTTCTGATGGCAATGCGCGTGCAGCAGCGCCTCGCCCTGCGGCAGCCCTCGCAAGCGCAGCGCGAGGCGCCCCGCGAGACGCTCCTGCACAAGGAATTCCTCGAACAGCATTGCATGGCGGGCGACGAGCTCGGCAACCTCGCCCAAGCCATAGCTCAGGAATTCGTCGCGCATGCCGAGCAGACACGACGGCTCGAGCCCGACGATCGCCACGCCGCGCCGCGCGTATGGGACGAGCGCGGCCAGCGTGCGCCGGGCTTCGGTCTTCGCCTCGTCGACCAGTCCCGCCGCGAGAAAGGTTCGTCCGCAGCACAGCGGTCGTTCGCCGGACACCGCGTTGGTGTGCACCGCGTAGCCCGCAGCCTCGAGCACGCGGCGCGCGGCCGACGCGCTTTCGTGCGCAAAATAATTGGTGAACGTATCGACGAAAAGCACGGCTTCGCGTGCGGCCGCGCCGGCAAGGTTTGCTTTGACGGCCGACACGGGCTCCCGGAGCAGGCTGCCGCGCCAAGCCGGCAGCGCGCGCCGGGCCGAAAGCCCGAGCAAGGACTCGCCCAGCCGCGCGGCGCCGGGAATGCGCGCGTGCAGGTTCGAAAGCCATGCGAAGCGCGCGAGCGCCGGTGCATACCGCGGCAGATGAGCGATCAGGCGGTCCCGAAGCGCTAGCCCATGCCGCGCGTTGTACGCGGCGAGAGACTCGATTTTCATCTTGGCCATGTCGACGCCGGTCGGACATTCGCGCCGGCAGGCCTTGCACGATACGCACAGATCCAGCGCTGCGCGCACCGCTTCGCCGGCCAGATCCTCGCCACCGAGCTGCCCCGAGAGCGCGAGCCGCAACGTGTTGGCGCGGCCTCGCGTGGTGTGCTGCTCGTCGCGCGTGACGCGATAGCTCGGGCACATGACGCCCGCGTCGAACTTGCGGCAATGCCCGTTGTTGTTGCACATCTCGACCGCTCTGGCGAAACCGCGCGTGACGTCGCTGCCCGTGCCCGGTGCGCTTTCCTGACCGGTCGCGGGATCGCGCTCGACGTTCCATCCCGACCAGTCGAGCTTCGTCTCGAGCGGACGCCGGCGGTATTGCGGGCTGAACCGGAAAAGCGACGTGTCATCCATTTTCGGCGGGGAGACGATCTTGCCTGGGTTCATGCGATTGTGCGGGTCGAACAGCGCCTTGACCGCGCCGAATGCCGCATTGAGCCGAGGGCCAAATTGCCACGCCACCCACTCGCCGCGGCAAAGTCCGTCGCCATGCTCGCCCGAGTACGCGCCCTTGTATTCGCGCACCATCGCGGCGGCTTCTTCGGCGATTGCGCGCATCTTCGCGGCGCCGTCCTGCCGCATGTCGAGAATTGGTCGCACGTGCAGCGTGCCGACGCTGGCGTGCGCATACCAGGTGCCGCTGGTGCCGTGCTTGCGAAAGACTTCGGTCAGTCTGTCCGTGTACTCGGCAAGATGCTCGAGCGGCACCGCGCAGTCCTCGATGAACGACACCGGCTTGCCGTCGCCTTTCATCGACATCATGATGTTGAGGCCGGCCTTGCGTACGTCCCACAATTGCCTTTGCGCCTGTCCTGTTTCGATGCGCACGACCGCGTTATGCAGGCCGAGGTCGCCGATCAGCTCGGAGAGCCGGTCGAGGCTCGTCGCCTGCGCGGCGGCATCGTCGCCGGCGAACTCGACCAGCAGGATAGCTGCTGGCGCACCGATGAGCGCGCTCTCGATCACCGGACGAAACGCTGGATTGGCGCGCGCCAGATCGATCATCGTGCGATCGACGAGCTCTACCGCCGTTGGCTTCAAGCGCACGATGTGCTGCGCCGACTCCATAGCCTGGTAGAGCGAGGGAAAGTTGACGACGCCAAGCGCTTTGTGCCGCGGCAAGGATGCCACTTTGAGTGTCAGCCGCGACGACCAGGCGAGCGTTCCTTCAGAGCCGACCAGCAGCTGCGCGAGGTTGACCGAGCCGTCGGCGGTGTAGGCGCGCACGCTCTGCGGCTGGAAGAGGTCGAGATTGTAGCCGCCGACGCGGCGCAGCACCTGCGGATACATGCGGGCGATCTCGTCGTGCTCGCCTTCGGCGATCTCCGAAAGGCCGGCGACGATCTCGCCGCAACGGCCATCGCGGCGCATGCTGGCCAGCGGACCGAACGCGATCTCGCTGCTGTCCGCCAAGATCGCGTCGATTGCGGTGACGTTGTGCACCATGTTGCCGTATTCGATCGAGCGCGAGCCGCAGGAATTGTTGCCAGCCATCCCGCCGATCGTCGCCTGCGCCGACGTGCTGACGTCGACCGGAAACCACAGCCCACGCGGCTGCAGGAAGGCGTTGAGCTGGTCGAGGACGACGCCGGGTTGCACGGTGACCGTCATCGCATCCGGGTCGAACGCAAGGATCCGAGTAAGCGACTTGCTGTGATCGATGACCAGCGCGTCGCCGACCGTCTGCCCGCATTGCGACGAGCCCGCGCCACGCGGCAGCACGGGCACGCCCAGATCGCGCGCGACCGAAAGCGCGGCGCGGACGTCGTCCTCATCGCGCGGCACGACGACGCCGATCGGGTCGATTTGATAGATCGAAGCGTCGGTCGCGTAGCGGCCGCGCGAGGCGGCGTCGAACAGGATATCGCCGCGGCATTCGGCGGAGAGCCGCTGCGCGAGCAGCGACGAGTCGACCGCCCGCTTGAGCCGGCCGTCGATCGCGATCGGTCGTTCCAGCGCTGAATTCATCGAATGGTTTGGCGGAAAGCGCGAGTGCAGTTGTACAATGAGACTATACCTTGGCCGCCGCAGCGACGATAATAACGGCCATCCCGTGCTGAATCCGCCCCTCGCTGTCCGACCACGCTGATGCTGAAACTCGACGATCATCCGAGCGGCCGACATTTCCTGCAGATCCCCGGGCCGACCAACGTGCCCGACCGCGTGCTGCGAGCGCTCGACCATCCGACGATCGACCATCGCGGTCCCGAGTTCGCGCGGCTGACGCTGGAAACCCTCGACGGCCTGAAGCGGATATTCCAGACCTCATCGCCGATCGTCATTTATCCGGCATCGGGCACGGGCGCCTGGGAAGCGGCGCTGGTCAACACGCTCTCCCCCGGCGACCGCGTGCTGATGTTCGAGACGGGGCACTTCGCCACGCTGTGGCGCAAGATGGCCGACAAGCTCGGACTCGTCGTCGACTTCGTTCCCGGCGATTGGCGCAGCGGCGTCGATGCTGCTCTCGTCGAGAGCAAGCTGACCGCCGACAAGGCGCACGCGATCAAGGCGGTGCTGGTCGTCCACAACGAGACCTCGACCGGCGTGACCAGCGCAATCCCGCCTATCCGGCAGGCGATCGACCGCGCCGCTCATCCGGCGCTGTTGATGGTCGATACGATCTCGTCGCTGGCCTCGATCGACTACCGGCACGCCGAGTGGGGCGTCGACGTCACCGTCGCCGGCTCGCAAAAGGGTCTGATGCTGCCTCCCGGCCTGTCGTTCAACGCGGTCAGCGACAAAGCGCTTACCGCGAGCAAAGAGGCGCGGCTGCCGCGATCGTACTTCGCCTGGGACGAGATCATCGCTATGAACCGGCAAGGCTTTTTTCCGTACACGCCGGCGACCAACCTTCTGTACGGCCTGCACGAGGCGATCGACATGCTGCTCGGCGAAGGTCTGGCCCATGTCTTCGCGCGCCACGACCGGCATGCGGAGGCGACGCGCCGCGCGGTGCGCGGCTGGGGACTGGAAATCCTGTGTCGCGATTCGGCCGAATACAGCAGTTCACTGACCGCGATCATTGTTCCCGAGGGCCACGACGCCGATACGTTCCGCCGCGAAGCGCTCGCCCGCTACGACCTCTCGCTCGGCACGGGCCTGGGCCGGCTGGCGGGCCGCGTGTTCCGCATCGGCCACCTGGGATTCTTCAACGACCTAATGCTTTGCGGGACGCTATGCGGCGTCGAGATGGCGCTCGTGGCGTCCCGCGTGCCGCATCGATCCGGCGGTGTCGCCCCGGCGCTCGCCTTTCTTGCCGGCACGCCAAGCTTGAATTCCGACACCGGGGTGCTCGCCGCGAGCACGGCGTGACGCATCGGGTTGGGATTAGCCCCGAGGGATCGTATTCCGTCTGAATGAGAGGAAACCAGCATGAAGATATCGAGGTTGTTGATCCCCTTCGTGCTCGCGCTGTTGAGTCAGTCCGCGCTGGCGCAGCTCGAGCTCAAGTTCGGCCACGTCGGCGAACCGGGTTCGCTGTTCGACGTCTCCGCGACCGAATTCGCCAAGCGCGCCAACGCCAAGCTCGCCGGCAAGGCGACGATCGTCGTCTTCGGGTCGAGCCAGCTTGGCGGCGACAAGGAGATGTTGCAGAAGCTCAAGCTCGGCACGCTCGATTTTGCGTTGCCTTCGACGGTGATGTCGTCCGAGGCGGACCTGTTCGGCCTGTTCGAAATGCCGTACCTGATCAAGGATCGCGGCCACATGGCGAAGATAGAGAAGGCGATCTTCTGGTCCAAGCTCGAGCCGGCGGCGGAGGCGAAGGGTCTCAAGATCCTCGCCGTCTGGGAGAACGGCTACCGCCATATCACCAACAGCAAGCGTCCGATCGTCAAGCCCGCCGATCTGCAGGGCATCAAGCTGCGGATCCCGGAAGGGAAGTGGCGTCTTAAGATGTTCCAGGCGTACGGCTCCAACCCGAGCCCGATGAAGCTGTCCGAGGTGTTCACCGCGCTGTCGACCGGTGTGATGGACGGCCAGGAAAATCCGCTGACGCAGATCTGGTCGCAAAAATTCCAGGAAGTGCAGAAGTATCTTTCGCTGACCGGGCACGTGTACACACCGGCCTTCGTCGCGGTCGGCACGAAGCGCTGGGAAAGCCTGCCGGCCGACGTACGCAAGATCATCGAGGACACGGCGAAGGAAACGCAGGCGTTCGTCTACGAGCGGGCCAAGAAGGACGACGAGGAATTGGTGGCCAAGTTCGTCGCGGCTGGCATGAAAGTCAATCAGGCCGACAAGGATGCTTTTATCAAGGCGAGCAAATCGATCTACGAAGAGTTCGGCGCAGACGTTCCAGGCTCGAGCGAATTGATCGAGCAGGCGATCGCGCTGGGCAAATAAGCGTCCGAACGACAGGGGAAAGCGAGCGTGACGTTGGCGAGGTTCCGTAGCGCATACGAGCTATTTCTCGAGGCGATCATCATCGTGTTGATGTCAGCGATGGCGATTGAGGTGACGATAGGCATCTGCTATCGCGCCTTGGGCAATTCGCTGTCGTGGTACGACGAGGTCGCGGTCATCCTGCTCGCATGGCTCACGTTCTACGGCTCGGCGCTGGCGGCGCTCAAACGCGCCCACATCGGTTTCCCGGGGCTGGTCAGATCGATGACGCCGCGGCGGCGGCTGGTTGCCGTGATCGTCGGCAAGATAGTGGTGATCGGCTTCCTGGCATTGCTCGGTTGGATCGGCTTTTCGGTGCTCGATGTGCTGGCGACCGATTATCTGATCAGCTTCCCGGCGATCTCGGTGGCATGGACACAGTCGGTGATCCCGATTAGCTGCGCGCTGTTCATCATCGCCGAGCTGATCAACCTGCCCGACACGCTCAGCGTCGCCCGCGGACTCGCGACCGTCGAACCCAGCGCGGTGGCCGAGCGCCTGCACTGATCGCTTTCACGACGCCAGCCCGCCAGCCGCACCCGCCAATTACATGCAGATTCTCGTTCTGTTCGGCGCCGTGCTAGCTCTTGTCCTGTTCGACATTCCTATCGCGATCGCGCTGGGCGTAGTCGCAGTTGTTGCGCTGGTTATCACGCAGGGCGTGGCAATGCTGCCCAACGTGGCGATCACGATGTACAACGGCGCCACCAGCTTTCCGCTGATCGCGATTCCGCTGTTCATCCTGTCCGGGGCGATCATGAACGCGTCGGGGATATCGCGCCGGCTCATCGCTTTTGCCTCGGCGCTCCTCGGCTGGATCCGCGGCGGGCTGGCAATGGTGTCGATCGGGACTTCGCTGTTCTTCGCCGAAATTTCCGGCTCGGCGGTCGCCGACGCTGCGGCGCTCGGCTCGATCCTGATCCCGGCGATGAAAAGCCGCGGTTACACCAAGGAGTTCGCCGCCTCGGTCATTTCATCATCGGCGACGCTCGCGGTCATCATTCCTCCGTCCATACCTATGCTGCTCTATGCGGTGATCGCCGGGACGTCGGTCGTCAAACTGTTCGTCTCGGGCATCGTGCCCGGCATTCTCGGAGGTCTGGGGATGATGGGGGTGGCGTACTGGTTTGCGCGCCGCTACAACTTTCCGGTCGAGCAGTCGTTTCGCTGGGCCAACGTCCGGAAGACATTCAGGGAAGCGCTGTGGGCGTTCCTGCTTCCGGTGGTCATCCTGGGGTCGATTTTCGGCGGCATCGTCACCGCGACCGAGGGCGCGGCGATCGCGGTTCTCGCGGCGCTGTTCGTCGGCTTCGTCGTCTATCGCGAGCTCGACGCCAAGGTGTTGCGCACGTCGATTGTCGAAGGGGGCGTGCAGACGGCGGTGGTCATGCTTCTGGTCGCGGCCAGCGCTCTGCTTGGGGTTTATCTGACCGAGACGCATCTGCCGCAGCAGCTCGCGAACGCGATCCTCCATTTCACGGCGAACAAGTGGGCGGTGCTGGCGATACTCAACGTCCTTTTCCTGATCCTCGGTTTCTTCCTGCACTCGGCCGCGGCCATCATCCTGGTCGTTCCGGTCGTCATGCCACTCGTCGCCGCCGTCGGCATCGACCCGGTCCATTTCGGACTTATCGTCACGATCAACCTCGGCATCGGCCAGCAGACGCCGCCGGTCGCAAGCGTCCTGATGACCTGCTGCGCGATCGCCAAGGCCGATATCTGGGAAGTGGCTAAGGTCAACGTCTATTTTGTTGCAGTGCTGCTGGCGGTTCTGATGCTTGTCACCTATGTGCCCGTGACGGGCATGGCGCTCGTCGATCTGTTCTATCACTAAGGGCCCGGCATGAGCGAGGCAGTACTCGTCGAGCGCGATGGCGTGATCGCCACTGTCGTGCTCAACCGGCCGGATAAACTCAACGCCTTGTCGCTGGCCGCGTGGACCGAACTCGGCGCGCGCATGCGCGAGCTGTCGGCCGAAGAGCACGTGCGCTGCATCGTCGTGCGCGGCGCTGGCAGCAAGGCCTTCGCCGCCGGCGCCGACATCGCGGAATTTCCCGAAGTGCGCGCAAACGCCGCGCAGGGGCGCAACTACGGCGAACTGATCCACGTCACGATGCGCGCGATCGGAGAGTGCCGGCATCCGACGGTCGCGATGATCCAGGGGGTGTGCGTAGGCGGTGGTCTCGAAGTGGCGCTGATGTGCGACCTGCGCATTTGCGGCGCCGCCAGCCGCTTCGGCATTCCGGTCAACCGCCTCGGCCTGACGATGGGCTACGGCGAGCTCAGTGGATTGCTCGCGGTCGTCGGGCCGGCGGTGGCGCTGGAGATCCTGCTCGAAGGGCGAATCTTCGGCGCGCAGGAAGCCTATGACAAAGGACTCGTGCACCGCGTCGTCGCGGACGACCAGGTCGAAGCCGAAGCGCGTGCTGCGGCCGCGCGCATCGCCGCCGGCGCGCCGCTGGTCGCGCGCTGGCACAAGCAGTTCATCCGGCGCCTGGCCGCGATGCCGCAGCCGTCGGACGCGCAGTGGGCCGAGGGCTTTGCCTGCTTCGACACCGCCGACTTTCGCGAGGGACTGCAGGCATTCCTCGCCAAGCGCGAGCCGAACTTCCGGGGGAAGTGATGGGGCCCCTCGCCGGACTCAAGGTGATCGAGGTCGCGCACATCATGTCGGGACCGACCGCGGGCATGCTGCTCGCCGACCTGGGCGCCGACGTGATCAAGGTCGAGCGCGTGCCCGATGGCGATGACACGCGGCGCTTCACGCCGCCCGAAGTCAACGGCGAGTCGAGCGCGTTCATGATGATGAACCGCAACAAGCGCGGCATCGCGCTCGACCTCAAGCAACCCGCGGCCAAAGCGGCCCTGCAGCGGATCATCGACCGCGCCGACGTCGTCATCGAGAACTTTCGTGTCGGGACGATGGAGCGGCTTGGTCTCGGCTACGATGTCCTGCGCCGATCGAATCCGCGCCTGATCTACTGCGCGCTTTCGGGCTACGGCCTGACGGGGCCAGATGCGCTGAAGGGCGGCTTCGACTTGGTCGCGCAGGGACTGTCCGGCCTGATGCGGATCACCGGCGACAAGGGCGGGCCGCCGACCAAAGTCGGCTCGCCGGTCACCGACATCAATGCCGGCATCCTGGGCGCGCTCGGTATTGTCAGCGCGTACGTTCATCTGCTGCGCACCGGCGAGGGCCAGCGGGTCGACACGTCGCTCCTGGAAGCCGGCGTCATGCAGACGTTCTGGCAGAGCGCGATCTTTTTGGGCAGCGGGCGCGAGATCGGGCCGCTCGGCTCCGCGCATCCGATGACCGCGCCCTACCAGGCGTTCGAGACCGGCGACGGCTGGATCACCGTCGGCGCGTCGAACCAGGTCAACTATGTGCGGCTGACGCAGGTGCTCGAGGCGCCCGAGCTTCGTGACGATCCGCGTTTCGCGGACAACAAGCTGAGGATGGCGAACCTCGAGGCGCTGGTCGACGAGCTGACGTCGCGCTTCAGGCGCAAGTCGTCGGCGGCGTGGCTCGCCGCGCTCGATGCCGCGGGCGTTCCAGCAGGGCCGGTGCAGACGATCGCCGAAATGCTGGCGGATCCGCAAGTGCGCGCGCGTGATATGGTCGTCGACCTCAAGCATCCGCGGGCCGGCGATACCCAAGCGATCGGCTGCCCGATCAAATTTTCGGCGACGCCTTCGCGCGTCGACTGGCCGGCGCCGGTGTTCGGCCAGCACACGTCGGAAGTGCTGCACGAATTCGGCTTCGGTGCCGACGAAATCCGCGACCTGCTCGACGCAGGAGCCGCGATGCAGGCGCCTGCGCCAAGCCACGATGGGCGCGACAGAGGCTCCCCGGCGAGCCGCAGCGATGGACGCTGATCGAGGTCCAGTGTTCCGTTTTTTCGAACGCCTGGTCGATCCTTACCCGGAGGCGACGCCCGCGACGCCACCGCGCGGCTTTTTTGCGTTCCTGTGGGCGTGCTCGAAGGGATTGCGCAAGTATCTGCTGGCGACGACGCTGCTGACCGCGGTAATCGGCGCGTTCGAGGCGCTGCTCTTTTCGTTCCTCGGCAGTATCGTCGACTGGCTTTCCAAGGTTCAGCCGTCTGAGCTCTGGACGCAGGAGCGCAGCCATCTGCTGCTGCTCGGTGCCGTGCTCGCGGGCAGCATCGTGCTGGTGGCGCTGCAGTCGATGATCAAGCAGCAGACGCTCTTCGGCAACTTCCCGATGCTGCTGCGCTGGAACTTCCACCGGATGATGCTCGGGCAGAGCATGAGCTTCTACCAGGACGAGTTCGCCGGCCGCATCGCGACCAAGGTGATGCAGACTGCGCTCGCGGTGCGTGACACCTGGCTCATCGTCGCCGAGCTGCTGGTCTTCGTCGTCATCTATTTCGTCACTCTGCTCGCGGTGCTGGGGAATTTCGATGTCCGCCTGCTGATCCCCTTCCTGGCGTGGGTAGCGCTGTACATCGTTGCGCTGTGTTACTTCGTGCCGCGGCTCGGGCGCGTTGCTCGCGTGCAGGCCGACGCGCGCTCGCTGATGACCGGCCGCATCACCGATGCCTACACCAACATCGCCACGGTCAAGCTCTTTTCGCACGCGCGGCGCGAGGCGTCCTACGTGCGCACGTCGATGCAGGAGTTTCTCGGCACCGTGCATACGCAGATGCGGCTGGTCACCGGCTTCGAAATCGTCAATCACACGCTATCGATGGGGCTCATCGCCGCCAGCGCGGGTGCCACGCTCTGGCTGTGGATCCAGGGCCAGGTCGGCGTGGGCGCGGTCGCCGCCGCCACCGCGATGGCACTGCGCCTGAACGGCATCTCGCACTGGGTGATGTGGGAGATGGCCACGCTGTTCGAGCATATCGGCACCGTACAGGACGGCATCAACACGATCGCGCGTCCGCACACGGTCGTCGATGCGTCGGAGGCGAAGCCACTCACGGTCACGCACGGCGACATCCGCTTCGAGCAGGTGAGCTTCGCCTACGGCGGCCAGCGCGACGTGATCGAAAAGCTCGATCTCCACATCCGCCCCGGCGAGAAGATCGGCCTCGTCGGCCGGTCGGGCGCGGGCAAGTCGACGATCGTCAACCTCCTGCTGCGTTTCTACGATGTGGAGAGCGGGCGCATCCTGATCGACGGGCAGGACATAGCGCTTGTGACCCAGAACAGCCTGCGCGAGCAGATCGGCATGGTCACGCAGGACACCTCGCTCCTGCATCGCTCGGTGCGCGAGAATATCGTCTACGGCCGGCCCGACGCGACCGAGGAGGCGATGCTCGCCGCGGCCAAGCAGGCGGAGGCCGACGAATTCATCGCCGGCTTGAGCGACGCCAAAGGGAGGAAGAGCTACGACGCGCATGTCGGCGAACGCGGCGTCAAGCTTTCGGGCGGTCAGCGCCAGCGCATCGCCATAGCACGCGTGATGTTGAAGGACGCCCGGATTTTGCTGCTGGACGAGGCCACGAGCGCGCTCGACTCGGAAGTCGAAGCCGCGATCCAGCAAAGCCTGTATCGCCTGATGGAAGGCAAGACCGTCGTCGCCATCGCGCACCGGCTGTCGACGATCGCGGCGATGGACCGGCTGATTGTCCTCGATCGCGGGCGCGTCGTCGAAGAGGGCGATCACCGGAGCCTCCTCGCGCGCGACGGCTTGTATGCCCGGTTGTGGGCACACCAAAGCGGCGGCTTCTTAGGCGACGATCTCGTCGACGTCGCGGCCGACGCCGACCAGGCGATAGCTCAGGCGCGCGCAGACGCCGATGCTGGCAGCGACGAGTCGACTGCGACACGGCTCCAGGCGACCTTGATCGGCCACGATCTGCCCGCCGGCTCCGAGCCGCCCGGCTGAACGGCCTGCCCACGTCCTTAGAAGTGCCCGTGCGATACAGCGCACCGCTGCTTAGCGCTCCGCCAAAAAAACCGCGACCGCCTGCCAGAACGTCTCGTCGCTGCCGAGGTCGTTGTGGTCCGCCCGCGGGACGACTTGCCAGGACTTCGGCCCGGACCAGGCGTCGAAGAGCGCGCGCGAGCGCTCGGCTGGAATGATCGAATCCGAGCCGCCGACGATCGCGAGCAGCGGCATCGTGTTTCGCTTCGCATCGGGAATCGCGTCGAAGCGGTGACGCAGCAGCAGCGACACCGGCAGCCATGGATAATGCAACGTGCCGATCGCCGTCATGCTGTCGTACGGCGACACCAGTATGACGCCGGCCGCGGGGCGCTCCGCGGCGAGATGTGCCGCGATCGCGGTACCGAGGCTTCGTCCGAACACGACGATGCGATGCGCGTCGATGTCATCGCGCCGCGCCACCGCATCGTAGATCGCCAGGGCGTCGGCGGTGAGCGCGGGTTCGCCAGGCTTGCCCTCGCTCATGCCATATCCGCGATAGTTGAGTCCCGCGATCGTCCAATCGCGCGGCCAGCGCGCGTCGGCCAGCGTTCGCGAGACTTCTTCGGCATTGCCTCCGAAGTAGATCACCGCGGGTGCCGGCGTGGCCGCGCCCGTGACGATCCAGCCGCGAAGATGCGTCCCGTCGGCGACGACGACCTCCAGCGGCGAGAGACGCGCCGGCAGGTGCGCTGTCGAAATAAGCGGCTGCGGAAAGAAGAGCAGGCGTTCCTGCGCGAACCATGCCCAGGCGGGCACGCCAAGCACGATCACGGCGATGAGTATCAACCATTCCATGACGGGACGCCGCCATCGTGGTGGTGCGGGCGCCATCAGGCGATTCTAGCGCGGCACTTCCCCCAGGACCGTGCAGCGGCGGATCACGCGGCCCTGAGTCGCCGGGTCGTAGGGCGTCGCGCGATGCATCACGCAGCGGTTGTCCCAGAGCAGAAGCTCGCCGGCCGTCCAGCGGTGCTCATAGATCAGGTCGGGATGAATCGCGAGCGCGTTCAATTCCTCGATCAGCGCACGTCCTTCGTCGTACGGCATGCCGGCGATGTATTCGGCGTGGTCGCCCAGGTAGAGGCACTTGCGGCCCGTCTCAGGATGCGTGCGTACGACCGGCTGGTCGACCGGAGGCTTTTCGCGCCGCTGCGCGTCGGTCATCGGATCCTCGCCGTGCCGCCGCGTCCGGGAAAAGTCCAGGTTGTGCACGGCGCGCATGTGGGCGATGCGCGCCTTCCACGTCGCGTCGAGGCGCTCGTAGGCGCCGTACATGTCGCAGAAGTG
>JBDTXW010000061.1:0-12836 GCA_040005975.1 Betaproteobacteria bacterium
TCGGGCTCGGTTTCCGGCGCGTGCTCTTCGAGCTTTTCCTCAGGCTCCTCGACCGGTGGATGCGGGCGTGGTGTGTGCGCTTCCGGTGTATTGCCGTCGGCATCCGCATCCGTATCGACCGGAGATTCGATATTCACGCGCTGGCTATCATCTGCCCCGGCGTTCGGGGACTCGACCGCATCCTCATCCGGTGGCTTGTGGGGCTGTGCTCGCATGTCGTTCATCCGTTCGTTCAAGTTGCGAATTCGTACTGGGCTCTCGCAATCGCCATGCCAAGCCGTGACGTCTTGAGCCTGCCGTGTTGCTTACGACGTTTCTACAATCGATCTGTCGTTTATTGCAATCCGGATTGCAACTCATGCCGCGACAAAACGTGTGCTTGGCTTCGCCGTCGAGTGAGGGTCTGGCTGGCACGCCGCTTGCGAGTGACCACGCGCAGGGCGTCGGGACATTGGGTTCGTTCAGCCCTCCCATGAACCGAGTTCGATACACCCGGCGCACCTGCTCCAATCTCTGCGCTAGCGCATCGCCAATGAGACTCGCGAGCCGCAGCGCAGCAAGAGCCGCGCTCCGTCCGGCCTTCCGATAAAGGGCCGCGGGCGTTGCCGCGACTCTCGTCCCCTTGGCAGGTTCGAAGAGCCATACCGGCTCGCTGTAGGACATGATCCTACAGAGCTACCCGTTTACACCTACAGAATTTACAGAGCAAGACCTATACCGGCGGCAATCCCCCTAGGAGAGTATTGGCGCGTCCAACGTCAATAACAACGGAGAGGGCCATGTTTGGAGAGCTCCAGAGCATCGCTAGTCTTGCCAAGTATCCGGCGGCCGCCGCCGGTGCCGAGGCTCCGCCACGCGCGACAGGCAAGGCACCGATCGAAAAGCGTCTCGAGCATTTCGGCCTGCTCTATGGCGCATGCCAGCCGATGCGCGATCTGTTCCGCGGGATCGATCGACTGTCGCGCTCGACGGCGCCGGTGATGATCTTGGGCGAAAGCGGGTCGGGCAAGGAACTGGTCGCGACGACGCTGCATCATCTTTCCGCGCGAAAGGAGCGCCCGTTTATCGCGGTCAATTGCGGTGCGATTCCGGAGACTCTTATCGAAAGCGAATTGTTCGGCCATGAGCGGGGCAGCTTTACCGGCGCAGCGCGGACGCATCGCGGTTGTTTCGAGCGCGCCGATGGCGGCACGCTGTTCCTGGATGAGGTGACCGAGATGCCGGTCGAGATGCAGGTGCGTCTGCTGCGCGTTCTGGAAACGGGTCGCTTCACTCGCGTTGGCGGCGATCAGGAAATTGGCTCGGACGTCAGAGTGCTCGCGGCGAGCAACCGCGATCTGCGGCAGGCGGTCGCATCGGGCAAGCTCCGCGAGGATCTGATGTATCGCTTGTGCGTCATTCCGGTAAATGTGCCACCGTTGCGCGATCGCGGCGACGACGCGGTGCTTCTGGCGGAAATGTTTCTTGCCGAGCTTAACGAAGAACATGGCGAGCAGAAGACCCTGAGCGCCGAGGGCCGTCGGCGGATAGGCGAGCACACGTGGCCGGGCAATGTACGTGAGCTGAAAAATGTCATTCATCGCGCCTTTGTGCTTTCCGACGAGGAAGTCCAGGTCGACACCGGTACGTTCTCGGCGTTGAGCCAGGATCATGGCGACGACAGCGTCGCGGTGGCGGCGAACGGTGCCGCGACGAGCGCACCCGCGATGTCCGATCCATCGGCGCTACGCATTGCCGTCGGCATGTCGCTGGATGACGTCGAAAGGGCATTGATCACCGCGACGCTGCAGGCTGTCGGCGGCAGCAAGACCGAGGCCGCGCGGCTTCTGGGCATCAGCCTGAAGACGATGTACAACCGGCTGCATGCCTATGGCGACGGATGCATACGGCGCAAGCCGATGCAGTCGAACGGATACGATGCCTTGGCCGCGTGATCGCCACGGCTGGTCGGATGCAGGGGCCCGACCTATAATCAAGGAGAAGCCGTGATGCGTGAAGGGGGGGAGACGATGACGCAAGGCGATCGTGCCGCCATACCGGGGCGTAAGACGCGTGTTCTGATCGTCGACGATCACGCGTTGGTTCGGGCCGGATTCAAGCAGCTGCTCGACACGACCGACGATCTCGAGGCCGCGGGTGAAGCCGGAACCGCCGCCGCGGCGTTGAGCCTCGCGGCAACCGGTCGCTTCGACATCGTCCTGCTCGATATTTCGCTGCCCGACGCGAACGTCCTGGAAACGGTCAGCTCGCTGCGCCGCAAGCAGCCGGAGCTGCCTATCCTGATCGTCAGCATGTATCCCGAGGAGCAATACGCCGTCAATCTGCTGCGCGCCGGCGTCAGTGGTTTTTTTCCCAAGGCCGGCGAAGCGAAGGATATGCTGCAGGCGCTGCGGACGATCGCCTCCGGCAAGAAGTACATCAGTGCTTCGCTGGCCGAGGCGCTCGCGATGGAAGCGGCGGGAGACGCCGCCGAGCCACTGCACCGGCAGCTGTCCAATCGTGAGTTCCAGATTTTCGTGCAGCTCGCCGCCGGCAAGACCGTCACCGATATCGCGGGAGAGCTCTGTCTAAGCGTCAAGACCGTGAGCACGTACCGTACGCGCATACTCGAAAAGATGAATTTCGCGCGCAACGCGGAGCTTACGGCGTATGCGCTTCGACACAGTCTGATCAGTTGATAGGCGCGGCCCTCCTGATGAAAAATGCGCTGCGCGTCTTCGTCGTCGAGGATTCAGCGTTGATCCGGCGACGGATCATCGACAACGTGCAGTCGATGGGTGGCTTCGACGTGGTCGGTTTTGCCGAGACCGAGGAGGAGGCGATCGACGCGATAAAAAAACTGCGTCCAGACGTCGTCGTTACCGACATCCGGCTGAAGGAGGGCAACGGGATCGCAGTCGTCCGTCACGTTCGCGCCGAGGAAATGGCGCCACAGCCGAAAATATTCGTGCTGACCAATTTCGCGTACCCCGAATACCAGGTGCAATGCTCGTTGGCCGGCGCCGATGCGTTCTTCGACAAGTCATCCGAGTACGACAGTTTCCTGACGCGCCTGCGCCAGATCGCTCTCGCCCGCCGCGGCGCTGCAAAAAAATGCGAATCCCCCCTTTTGCGACCTGAGTGACTGGCATGCGCTTTGCGTCTTTATCGGCAGGTGCCCGTTGCGAGCGCATCGGGAGATCATTTCCGTGCCTGTAGCGCCTGAGTAACTCTTGCTCTAAGTCGAGCCGAAAGGATTGAAAATGTTGCATTACGCAATCGTGTTTTTTGTTATCGCGCTGATCGCGGCGCTGTTCGGCTTCGGCGGCATTGCTGCCGGCGCCGCCGAAATCGCCAAGGTCCTGTTCTTCATTTTCCTTGTTCTGTTCGTGGTTTCGCTGGTCGTAGGCCTGTTTCGGCGCGGAGGCGGTTAAGTGCCGGGCGCTGGCGGGATCGTGACCGCGAGGCTCGTAACGGGCGCGCTGGCGGCGATCGCCCTCGCCGTCGGCATCGCGGCCTGCAGCCGTGCCCCCGACAAGTCGGCGGCGGCGAAGCCCGAGTTGGTGCCGACCCCGCCGGCGATCGGAGCGCCGCCCGCCGAGCCCGCGCCGGTGATGCCGCCCAAAGCGTCTACCGTGTTCGATTCGTCAGCCGTGGCGAACTCTGCGCCGCCGGCGGCCGCGAGCGGCGACAAGGCGCCCAGCGCGGATGAGACGGCGAAAGGCAGCGATCCGACGGCGAAAGAGCCGCTGAGCAAGGGCGAAGAGTCGACAGCGATGCCCAAGCCGGGGCAGGCGAACGACCATTCGACGGTGGCAACCGACGGCAAGCAATGACTTAAGCGGCACGCGGCTCAGAGCTGAACGTTCCGCCACGCCATTGGGGTCCCATCGCGGGCGGAGCCTCCGGTCCCCTCTCCAGCAGCTCCGCCCGTGCTTTTTTATCGGCCCAATTGGCCGGATCTCTTTCGATGCAGGAGGATGCAATGGAACTTACCGGAAACAACAATGCGCTCGAACGTACCGCAAGCCAGGCGCACCAGACGGTGGACGATCTCGCCCGCAGGGCGACCGACAAGGCGGGCCCGGCGATCGATCGAGTCGCACGAGCGGCGCATCAGACCGTCGACAAGGTCGCGCAGGCCGCGCAGCCTGCGGCCGAATGGATCGGCGGCAGCGCCGAGCGACTCAGGCAAACCCAGGACCAAGTGCTCGCGAGCTGCCGCGACTATGTCCGTGAGCGTCCGCTGGTCACGCTCGGCGTCGCGCTGGCCGCGGGCTATTTGATCGGGCGTATCGCTCGGTGAGCGAGTCGGCGATCGGCTCGGCGGCGCCGGCCCCGGCCGGCGAGACGCCATTGTCGCTGAAGGCTGCGATCGGTCAGTTCCTGGGCTGCGGGCGCGAGTTGGTCGCCGATGCAGCGGATCTAGTCGCGGCCGAGGCGCATGTCGCATTGCAGCTGCTGACCGCGCTGGTAGTCGCAGCCGTGTGCGCCGCAGTGCTTGGTGTCCTTGCCGCAGCTGGAGTTCTGGCGGCAATCGCAATGGGCTTGATCGAGCGCGGATTCTCAGGCGCAGCAGCCACCGGGATAGCCGCGCTGGTGTGCGCGCTTGGCGCCGCCTGGTTTGTCCTGCGGCTACGCTCGCTCGCGCGGCGCGCGCTGTTCGCGCGATCCAGACAGCAGCTGCGCGGTGAGGCCTGAAGGACCAATTATCATGCTGCTCGATATCGACGACAGTCAGGTGCAAAGCGCCGAGCGGAAGCTGCACCACGATCGGCTTGCGCTTGCCGAGGCAACGCGTGCGTTGAGGGAACAATGCCGGCGCACGCTGACACGGCCTTCGACGCTCGCACTGCTGCTTGTTGTCGGCGGACTTACCGGGGCACGCGCCAAGACGCGCGCACGGGCGCCGGGAACACGCAGGATTTCGTCGGCCCTCGGCGCCATGTTGCGAGGGGTCTTGGCGCCGCTGTTGAAGGGTGTCGCCGCGCTCGCCGTCGAGCACGTCCTGCACCGGCGGCACGATGCGCCAGCACCGACGCCGCAGAACGAGCAAGCCGGCTAGATCACTGCCAGCCGCGCTCGTGCCCGTGTATTGGCACGCGGATTGCTGTTACCAACGCAGGTGGCATTGGCTGCCTTGCGCAATCACCAGGAGTCACGTCATGTGGAAGAAGATCGTACTAGGCTTCGCCAGTATTGCTGTCGTCGCGCTGATAAGCGCCTGCAACACGATGGAGGGGGCGGGCAAGGACGTCTCCGCCGGCGGCAAGAAGGTTCAGGAAGAAGCGAAGGAAACCAAGCAGAAGATGTAGCCGAGCGTCGCCGTCCCGCGCGGCCGGCGTAACGCGTCGGCCGCGCGGGTTTGGTTGCAGGCATGCCCGCTACCGAGGGAGGCTCGATGGAGGCGGACAGCAGGGTCGCGGCGCGCCGCGGAGCGGCGCGAGCGCCGAAAGACGAGCAACCGAAAGTCGAGGTGCCACTGCCACTGCCACTGCCGCCGCCGCGGCCGTCGACGGTTGCGCTGACGCTGATCGCGCTGATCCTCGGCCTTTTCGCGATCCGCATGGGCGCGGCATTTTTCATTCCGCTGCTGCTCAGTCTGTTTCTGAATTACGCATTGTCCCCAGTGGTAAGCCGGCTGACCAGCTGGGGCCTGCCGCGAGCCATCGGCGCCGCGCTCGTGATCCTCGCCTTCAGCGCCGCGATTGCTGGCGTGTTCTACCGCGTCGGCAGCGACGCGGGCGATGTGCTGCAGGAAATCCCCTCGGCGGTACAGCGGCTGCGTATTGCACTGACGCAGGCGCGGCAGGACCATAACGGCGCGCTGGAGCACGTACAGCGGACCGCGTCCGAGCTGCAGAAGCTCGCGGAAGCGGCCACCCCCGCACCGGCCCGGCCGAAGGAACCGCCTGCCGGGTCCGGCGTGGACATCAGCTCGATGCTGCTGATCGGGACCAGCAACATTGCCATCGCGGTGGGGCAGCTCGCCTCGGCGCTCTTCCTCGCTTTTTTTCTGCTGTCGGCCGGCGACCTGTTCCGCCGCAAGTTCCTGCGCGCCGTTGGCGGCGACTTCGCCCGCCGCAAGATGACGCTGAAGATCCTCGACGGCGTCGATCAGCAGAATCAGCGCTACTTTGCGATCGTGCTGTTGGTCAACATCGTCGTTGGCATCGCCATCGGTGCCGGCTTCTATGCGATGGGGCTCGAACGTCCCACCGTGTGGGGCATCGCGGCGGCGGTTCTGCATACGATTCCGTATGTCGGAGCGGCGATGCTCGCCGGTGCCGCCGCGCTGGTCGCCTACGGCCAGTTCGGCACCCTGCAGATGGCATTGCTCGCGGCCGCGATACCGCTCCTGGTTGCCGCGATCCTTGGCATCGGCTGGCAGACCTGGTTGATGGGGCGCACGGCACGAATGAATACCCCCGCGGTGTTCATCTCGCTTTTGTTCTGGGGAATGCTATGGGGCGGCTGGGGTCTGCTGCTCGCGGTACCGATCATGGTGGCGATCAAGATGTTGTGCGACCACATCCCACGGCTGAAACCCTACGGCGAGATTCTCGGTCTGTGAGCTGCGGCAGGCGTCGCGCATGCACCGCCAAGCGCGTGCGCGTAGGCCGCCGTCCGACCCGCAACCTCCGTTGACGAAGAGCGCGGCGCGGTATCGCCGGGTGTGTTCAGGCAGCATTTACAGGCCGGTCCACGCAATTCTTACCCGACCCCCGCGAGGGCATCGAGCGCTGGTACTGTAACCATTTGATTACAAGCTATAAATTGCTTTGGCACGCCGGTTGCTGAAGTGGATGCACAGTCGCACTGGCGATTGCATCACCGAGCACGAAAGGAAATACACATGAACTGGGATCGTGTAGAGGGCAACTGGAAACAGATGACCGGAACCGTGAAGGAACAGTGGGGCAAGTTGACCGACGATGCGATTGCTGAAATCGCCGGTCGGCGCGATCAGCTCGTCGGCAAGATTCAGGAGACCTACGGCATAAGCCGCGACGAGGCAGATCGGCAAGTGAAGGACTGGGAAAAAATGCACTAATTGGCAGGATCTCCCGGACTCTTCGGCGCCGGGTGGGGAGCGTGCTGGTGCGGCACGGAACCGGCAAACCAATCTAAGGAGAAGACGATGCGTATCGCGATAAAGGAAGTGGTCTGTGCGGCGGCCTTGGGCGTTTTCGCGCTAAGCAGCCACGCCGCCACGAATGCCGCGAAAGCGGACAAGGCTCAATACAAGGCGACCGTTGCCGCCGCCGAAGCGGATTACAAGTCCGCCAAGGTCGCCTGCGACGCCAAGAAGGGCAACGACAAGGATGTCTGCATCAAGCAAGCCAAGGCCAACCTCACAAAGGCCAAGGAAGACGCCAAGGCAAACCGCAAGTCGAAGGACGCGATGGCCACGGCAGCGCACGAGAAGACGGAAGCCAACTATAGCGTCGCGAAGGAAAAATGCGATGCGATGAGCGGCGACGCCAAGAGCAAGTGCGTGCAGGACGCCAAGGCTCGCTATCACCAATGAGCGCTGTCAGGCGACTGCGCCGGTCGGGAAGCGATCGGCTGGCGAAGGAACCCAAGCCTTTGCCAGCATCGATCACCCGCCGGCCTGCGCCTGAGCGTTTCCCGCGATTACGGACGATTCGCGCCGCCGCCTGATGGCGCGCACACGGAGGCAAGCCATGGCTATAGGCACTATTCTGCTGATCATCCTGATCCTCGCATTGGTGGGCGCGCTGCCCGCGTGGCCGTACAGCCGCGGCTGGGGCTACGGTCCCAGTGGCATCGCAGGACTGGTCGTCGTCGTCCTCATCGTCCTGTTGCTGATGGGCAGGATCTAGCCGGCACGAAAGCCCTAACCGGCTTGGGTGGGCGCGGTACGGGCAGATAGCCGGTGCCGCGCCCGCGCTACGTACGGTCGAAAGTCTCCGCGCGCCGCTCCGGCGCGCAATCACGATAGCAGCAGCGATGAGTAAGTTTCAGATCGATTGTGAGCTCGAATACGAAGTCGCCGCACAGACGGTCTTCGTTTTCAACGTAGCAGTGCCCGACGACCATCGCCAGCGCGTCGTCGAAGAAGCCGTCGAGCTCGAACCCTCGCTGTCCTGGGACGAGTTGCGTGAACCCGATACGCTGAATCGCTTCATTCGCGTCGATGTGGCGCCTGGCGCTTTCCGCATACGCTACCTCGCGCTGGTGGACGTAACGCCGGCCGAAGCGGACCCGCAGGCGGGCGAGGTGCCGATCACGGCCCTGCCGGTCGATGCGCTCGCCTGCCTGCGGGGAAGCCGTTATTGCGAATCAGAGGCAAGCTTCCGGCTTGCCTGCCGCCTTTTCGGCCAGATGACACCCGGCTTTTCCCGCGTCGACGCAATCTGCCGCTGGATACGCGAGAACATCGATTATGCGATCGGCACTTCCACACCGAGCTACTCAGCGCGCGACGTTCTCGCCCAGCGTGTCGGCGTCTGTCGCGATTTTGCCCATCTCGCCATTACGTTTTGCCGCGCCTTGAACATTCCTGCGCGCTTTGTCACCGGTTACGCGCGATACGCCGAACCGCCGCCCGATTTTCATGCGGTGTTCGAGGCTTTTCTCGCCGGTCGATGGCAGCTGTTCGATCCGACCGAGCTCTCGCCGATGCGCGACCTGGTGCGCATCGGCGTCGGGCGCGACGCGTCCGAGGTTCCGTTCGCGACCTTCTTCGGAACTGCGCGGTTGCGCCGGCTGAGTGTGCTGGTCGAGGCTGCGTCCGAAGGGGGCGGCCTGAGGCGGCTGCAGACGCCGACGTCGGGCATCCTGCTGGCGGCCTGAACGTCGCGTCGCGCGGTGCGCGGCCGCTTGCCCGGCTTAGTCCCAGTACGGCCGGTAGCCG
Organism: Betaproteobacteria bacterium; assembly: GCA_040005975.1. Lineage (GTDB taxonomy): Bacteria > Pseudomonadota > Gammaproteobacteria > Burkholderiales > Casimicrobiaceae > PALSA-1003. The sequence continues at coordinate 8,861 of JBDTXW010000061.1, forward strand.
TAATAGGCGTGCAGATGCGAAGCCCACTCCGGATCGGCCATCGCCGGCCAATGGCTCTTGTCGAAGCCGGGCGCACCTTCGAGCACGCCGCGCTCGACGTTTAGGATAAAACGATGGCGGTCGGCGTCGAACGTCAGCGCGTTCCACGGAATCGCGAAAAACTTCTCGCCCAGACCAAGGAACCCGCCAAAAGTGAGCACTGCGTAGGCGATGCGCCCGCATTGCACGTCGAGCACGATGTGCTCGATCCTCCCAAGCGGGTAGCCTTTGGGATTGACGACGGGATCGCCTCGCAGCGCGTGCGCCGCCATCAACTCAGGGACCGGAGCGAGGCTCTGCGGCCCGCCGCCGAGGATGGCCGTGCCCACTGATTTGGGATCTTGCGAGGTGTTGGCCCGGATATCGGTCACTGTCTTCTCCCGTCGAACTTGGCCCTGATCAGGCGCACGCGGTCCCGCGCCGCTTACCTTGCGCATCATGCGCATCATGCGCGCCATGCGCGTCATGCAGGCGCCCGTCGGTCCGATAGTCACCTTAGCAAGCCATATGCCATCGGGTTCGTTACAGCGAGCGCGACAGGTGAGGCTGCCGCACGCGGCGAGTTTGCAGGCAAGAACTGCAATCCAATGTAGGGCTTGCAAGACCGCGGCTCGGGTTCGGCAGCGACGCGGCGCCTTGAATTGGCTGCTGTGCACCGCCATCTTGGTGCGATGTCGCCCCTCGATGGTCACGCAGCCTCGCGTCTGCGGCTGGTGCAGGACGAAGCTTCCGCTGCATCACCTCCTGGCCGCGAGCGTGCGGCCGACGATAGCGGCCTGCTCGATGCCTATTCGGCCGCGGTCGTCGCCGCGGTCGAACGGGTCCGTCCGGCGGTCGTCCACATCAAGGTCGAGCGTCGCGGCAAGTCGCGCGTCCAAGGCTCGGGCTCTGGCTTCATCATTGCGCCCGACGGATATCTGCTGACCAACAGCCACGTCGCGGGCGGAGCGAGCGAGCTCGAAGTGACGCTGCCCGACGGACGAACCGCTTCGGCCGAGTTAGTCGGTGAAGACGCCGATTCCGATCTCGCCGTCGTCAAGGTCGGCGTTCCCGACTTGGTCTATACGCGGCTCGCCGATTCCACGCGCGTACGGGTGGGTCAGATCGCGATCGCAATTGGCAGCCCCTACGGTTTTCAGCACACGGTCACGGCGGGCATCGTCAGCGCGCTCGGTCGGTCGATGCGCAGTCAGACCGGCCGCCTGCTCGACAATGTCATCCAGACGGACGCGGCGCTCAATCCCGGCAATTCAGGCGGACCGCTGGTCAGCGCGGGGGGCGAAGTGATCGGCGTCAACACGGCGATGATCCTGCCCGCGCAGGGCATCTGCTTTGCGATCGCGGCCAACACTGCCGAGCGCGTCGCCGTGGCGCTGATGCACGAGGGGCGTGTGCGGCGCGCCTACCTCGGCGTCGGCGGCCATGACACGGCGATCGCGCGGCGCATCGTTCGCCATTTCGATCTGGTACACGAGTCGGCGGTGCGCGTTTCGAACGTCGAGAAGGATTCGCCCGCCGCGGCGGCGGGCATGCGCACCGGCGACCTGATCGTCGCCTTCGGCGGCGAGTCCGTCACCGGCATCGACGATCTGCAGCGCTTGCTGACCGGTCGACGCATCGGCGATGCGGCCGATGTGGTCGTGCTGCGGCGCGATCAGCGCCTCATGCTGCGGGCAACGCCGCGCGAACTGACGCAACGCTGACCGGACCCCGCGTCGGCGACGCCCCGGATGCGCGCTTTTCAAGCCCGCCGAACTGTGCAAGAATATCTACAACGCGCAGAATTACAGGTGTCGCGATGCTGGACCGTGACGGGTATCGCCCGAACGTCGCCATTGTCGTCGCCAACTCGAAGAATCTGGTCTTCTGGGGCAAGCGGATCCGCGAGCACTCGTGGCAGTTTCCGCAGGGGGGAATCAACCCCGGGGAAACGCCCGAGCAGGCGATGTATCGGGAGTTGAAGGAAGAGGTCGGACTCGAATCCGACCATGTCAGGATCCTCGGACGCACGCGCGACTGGCTGCGCTACGAGGTGCCGCAGCACTGGATCAAGCGCGAGTTTCGCGGCAGCTACCGTGGCCAGAAGCAGATCTGGTATCTGTTGCGCCTGACCGGCCGCGATAGCGATGTGAGCCTGCGTGCCTGCACGCACCCCGAGTTCGATGCCTGGCGCTGGCACGACTACTGGATTCCGCTGGAAACGGTCATCGAATTCAAGCGCGATGTCTATCGGCGCGGGCTGACCGAGCTCGAACGCTTCCTGCATCAGCGGCCGCAAACGCGGCGCGAGCGCCTGTATGGCTGGGCGCACAGCGTCGTGCCCTCGCCTTACACCAATCCGACCGGCAAGGCTTGAGCTAAGCGGCGCGCTCGCCGCGCCTGGTTCAAAGCACGACAAGATTGTCGCGATGGATCAGCTCGGGCTCGTCGACGTACCCCAGGACCTTCTCGATTTGCGCTGACGGCTTGCCGAGGATGCGCACCGTTTCGAGCGCGCTGTAGTTGATCAGGCCGCGCGCGACCTCGCGACCGTCGGCATCGAAGCATCCGACCAGCTCGCCCCGTTCGAATTGGCCGGCGCAGGCGGTGACACCGATCGGCAGCAAGCTCTTGCCTTCGCGCGCAAGGGCGCGCACCGCTCCGGGATCGAGCGTCAGGCGGCCCGCCAGCCGCACGTGATCGGCGAGCCACTGCTTGCGCGCGGCCAGCGTCATCATTTCGGCGGCGATTTCGGTACCGAGCATCTCGCCGGCGGCGAGCCTGGCCAGCACGCGCTCCTCGCGGCCACTCGCGATGACCGTCGTCGCGCCGCTTCTGGCTGCGCGCTTTGCTGCCAGCACCTTGGTCAGCATGCCGCCGCGACCGAGCGCTCCGGCGCCGCCGGCGATCGCTTCGAGCGCGGGATCGCCGGCACGCGCGCGCCGCAGCATCGTCGCCCCGGGGTCGTTGCGCGGGTCAGTGCTGTAGAGCCCGGCTTGATCGGTGAGCAGGATCAATACGTCGGCCTCGATCAGGTTAGTGACGAGCGCGCCCAGCGTGTCGTTGTCACCCAGGCGGATTTCATCGGTCGTCACCGTGTCGTTTTCATTGATCACGGGAATGACCCCGAGCCGCAGCAAGGTCAGCAGGGTCGAGCGCGCGTTCAGATAGCGGCGCCGATCGGAAAGGTCGTCGTGCGTCAGAAGAATTTGCGCCGTATGCAGGCCGAAGCGTTTGAACGCCGCCTCGTACGCCTGCACCAGCCCCATCTGCCCGACGGCGGCGGCCGCCTGCAATTCGTGTATCGCCACCGGACGCGTCGTCCAGCCGAGCCGTTGCATGCCTTCGGCGATCGCACCGGAAGACACGAGTACCAGCTCCTTGCCACTGCGCGACAGCGCCGCGATCTGTTCGGCCCAGCGCCCGACGGCGGCGTGATCGATACCGCGCCCTTCGTTGGTGACCAGCGTCGATCCGACCTTGATGACCAGCCGCCGCGCACCGGCAACGATCGATGTCGTGCCCGTGGCGTTCATGGCTCTGCCGCGAATGCTTCGGCTGGATGCGCCTCCAGCCAGCGCTGGACGGCGTACACGAGATCGCGGCAGCCTTCGCCGCTGATCGCTGCAATCGTGAACACCGGGCCTTTCCAGCGGTACGACTTGACGAACGCGGCGACGCGCGCTTCGCGCTCCGCCGGATCGATCAGATCGACCTTGTTCAGCACCAGCCACCGCGGCTTGTCGTGCAGTGCCGAGTCGTAGCGTTCGAGCTCGCGCACGATCGCACGCGCACTGGCGACCGGATCGGTGTCGCCGTCCAGGGGCGCCAGATCCACAATGTGCAGCAACAATCGCGTGCGCTGCAAATGGCGCAGGAACTGATGGCCGAGTCCTGCGCCCTCGGCGGCACCCTCGATCAGTCCGGGTACATCGGCGACGACAAAGCTGCGATTCTC
>JBDTXW010000062.1:0-12623 GCA_040005975.1 Betaproteobacteria bacterium
CCAGCCGCGATCCCGGTGCGCCGCCGGTCGATTACATCAAGGTCTCCGGCGGCATATTCAAGGACATGCTGATCCACGACTTCGACATCTTTCGCTGGATCCTCGACGATGAGGCCGCCACCGTGTATGCGACCGGAAGCTGCCTGACCGATCCGGCGATCGAGGCGGCCGGCGACATCGATTCGACGACGGTGACGATCCGCACCCGCCGCGGACGCCTGGCGCAGATCAACACCAGCCGGCGGGCGGCGTACGGTTACGACCAGCGCTTCGAGGTTTTGGGCAGCAAGGGCATGCTGCAGGCGGGCAACCATCGCCCGACCGAGGTCGCGGCGCACACCGCCGCGAGCGTCAGCCGCGACAAGCCCGAGCATTTCTTCCTCGAGCGCTACCGCGTTGCCTACGCCAACGAAATGGCGCATTTCATCGATGCCGTCGCCGGCGGCAAGCCGGTGCGCACGGCGATCGCCGACGGCGTCAAGGCGCTTGAATTGGCCGACGCCGCGACCCGATCGTGGCGCGAGCGGCGCATCGTCGAGCTCTAGCATGAAGGGATCCATTCGATGACCACGCCGCGGCGATTGCGCGTCGGCATCGCCGGCCTGGGGCGACTCGGCCGCCGCCACGCCGAGAATCTCGCGCTGCGCACACCGCGCGCACAATTGGTCGCGGCCTGCAGCCCTGTCCCGGAGGAGCTCGCCTGGGCCGAGCAGCAGCTCGGCATCGCGCACGGCTATCGCGATTACGCGGCGATGCTGGCCGACCCCGACATCGACGCCGTATTCCTGGTGACCCCGACTACCTTGCACGCCGCGCAGATCATCGAGGGCCTCGAGGCCGGCAAGCACGTGTTCTGCGAAAAGCCTCTGTCGCTGGAGATCGCCGACTGCGAGCGCGTGCAGCGCGCGGCGGCCAGGCGCCCGGAGCTCAAGGTGATGATCGGCTACGGACGCCGCTTCGACCCGAGCTATCGCGACGCCTACGACAAGATCCAGGCCGGCACGATCGGCTCGCCGTTTCTGGTGCGCTCGCAGAACCTGGACATGAACGATGCGTCGGGATTTTTCGTCCGTTTCGCGCCGACCAGCGGCGGCATTTTCCTCGACTGCACGGTGCACGACATCGACCTGGCGCGCTGGTTCCTGGGCAATCCGCGGCCGCTGCGCGTGTTCGCGGCGGGCACGGTCGCGATTCACGAGGGGCTGCGCGAATTCGGCGACGTCGACAACGGCGTGGCCACCTGCGAATTCGAGGGCGGCAAGCTCGCCTGCTTCTACGCATCGCGCACGATGGCGCACGGCCACGAGACCGCTACCGAGATATTCGGAACCGGTGGCAGGCTGGCCGTCGGTGCGAACCCGCGCCTGAACCGCGTCGACATTTCAGACGCGCATGGCGTGCGCAACGAATGCACACCGACGTTTTACGAGCGCTTCGAAGCGGCGTTCCTGCTCGAAACCGCCCATTTCGTCGATGCGGTGCTCGATGATCGCGCGCCGGCGCTGACCTTGCACGACGCGACCGAGGCGACGCGCATCGCGCTGGCGCTGCGCGAATCGCTGCAGAGCCGGCGCGTGATCGCACTGGATTGATCGTCTCGCCGTTCTCGCGCGAAAGCTGCCGCTGAAAAATCGCCTGGCCCCACGCGACCTGCTGCTGACGCTTGCGGTCGTCACGCTGTGGGGTTTCTCCTTTGTGCCGATCAAGGTCGGCCTGCGCGAGGTCCCGCCTTTCGCGCTGGCGGCGCTGCGATTCTTCTTCGCCGCGGTGCCGCTGGTCTTTTTTATCAAGCGGCCTCGAATGCCGTGGCGCGACATCGCCGAGTATGGCATTGCGATCGGCGTCGTCCAGTTCGGACTGCTCTTTCTCGCAATCAAATTGGGGATGCCGGCGGGATTGTCGTCGCTAGTCATCCAGCTCCAGGTGTTTTTCACCATCGGCCTCGCGATCGGCTTTCTCGGCGACCGGCTGCAGCGTTACAACCTGATCGGCGCGGCGATCGCCGCGTGCGGTATCGTGCTTCTGGCCGCGTTCAAGCTGGCGAGCGGCATGAGCTCGACCTTCATCGGCTTCGTGCTGGTGATCGTGGCTGCGTTCGCCTGGGCCGTCGGCAACGTCATCGCCAAGCGCGCCGCCGGTGCGCACGAGCCGGACATGTTCGCGCTGATCGTGTGGTCGAGCCTCGTGCCGCCGCTGCCGCTCGCCGCGCTGTCGTATGCGTTCGAGGGAGGTCCGAGCGTATGGCACGCGGTCACGTCGGCCGGCGCGCTGACCTGGGGCTGCCTATTCGTTCTCGCCTGGGGCGCAACCTTGTTCGGCTTCGCGTCGTGGGCGGCGCTGCTGCATCGCTATCCGACTGGGTTGATCGCGCCGTTCGCTTTGCTGATTCCGGTGTCGGGCCTAGCCAGCGGCGCAATCTTCCTCGGCGAATCGCTGGCGCCGCTGCAGGCGGTCGGCGTGCTGCTGGTGTTTGCCGGGCTCGCGGAAAACGTCTTCGGCGCGGACCTTCGCACCTGGCTTGCCCGGAAGCGTCGGTAGCCAGCGTCACACCGCCGGTACGCGCGCTGCAGCGGTAGCCAGTGCCGTCACGCCGGTGATGCCGGCGCTGCAGCGGGCACGTCGATCACGCGCGGCGCATGTCCGGTCGCACGCAGGAAACGCTCGAGATCGGCATGGGTGAGAACCATCGTCGCGCTATTGATCAGCGGATGGGCGTGTACCGCTTCGGCTTCCCAGAGCGAGCGGTCGATGACGAATTCGACCGCACCCGCGGCGTCGTTGACCAGCGCGAGGAGGCTGACCGAGCCCGGCGTGACCGCGAGGTGCTTCTGCAGCCGCTCCGGCGAGGCGAATCCCAGACGGCCGGCGCCCAATGCCGCACCCAGCGCGCTCAGGTCGACGGCGCGTGCGGCAGGCACGGTCACCAGGAAATGCCGCGCGCCCTTTTTGTCGCGCAGGAAAAGATTCTTGGTCTTGGCGCCGGGCAACGGCGGCACCAGGCGGTCGGACTCGTCGACGGTCATCACCGCCGCATGCTCGTAGCGCGCTGCGGTGATGCCATGCTTGTGCAGGAAGGCGTCGATGTTCATTGGCGAATGCGGCGGAGCGACTGGCATCGGATTGCGGACATTGTGCCGCACATGCGGGGCGACGCGAAAAGGCAAGACGCGGCGCTCGGCCATCCTTGAGCCTAGGCCCGGGTCTCTGCCTCGGGCGAACCGCCTTGCCCGGAGCACGCGGTGCTAAACTGTCCGACTCGAGATCAAACGGTAGCGGCAGTCGCATGGACGGAGCAGCGTGGACAGCCTGAGCAAGCCGCTTCCGGACGCCAAGTCCGGCGGCTCGGACATCGACGCCGAAACGCCTGCCGCGCTGCACCGGGCGGTGCGCGAGAACCTGATCCGCTACGGTGCCGAATTTCATCCCGAGTTCATCGTCCGGGCCCGCGGCTCATATCTTTACGACGAGAACGGGCGCGCGATCCTCGATTTCACCTCCGGCCAGATGTGCGCCACGCTCGGCCACAATCATCCTGCGATCGTCGCCGCGATCGAAAAGAGCTGCCGCGACGTGCTGCATCTGTTCAGCGGCATGCTCTCGCCGTCGGTCGCCGCGCTGGCCAGGCGCATGGCGGCGATGCTGCCGCGGAGCCTCTCCAAGCTGATCTTCCTCAACACCGGCGGCGAGAGCAATGAAACGGCGCTGCGGCTGGCGAAGAAATTCACCGGCGGCTTCGAGGTCGTCGGCCTCGACGGCTCGTGGCACGGCACGACCGCGGGTGCGAGCTCCACCACCTATGCGAGCGGCCGGCGCGGCTACGGGCCGACGATACCCGGAACCTTCGCGATTCCCGAGCCGAACAGCTATCGCTGCCCGATCCGGCATTGCCGCGACCGCTGCGACATGAGCTGCCTCGACGTGGGCTTCAATCTGTTCGACGCGCAATCTGTCGGCGCGCCCGCGGCGGCGATCGTCGAGCCGATCCTGAGCGCCGGTGGCATCATCGTTCCTCCCGACGGCTATTTCACTCGGCTGCGCAAGCATTGCGATGCGCGCGGCATGCTGCTGATCTTCGACGAGGCGCAGACGGCGTTCGGGCGTACGGGGCGCAATTTCGCCTTCGAAGGCCTGGGCGTGACACCCGACATCCTGACGATGTCCAAGACGCTCGGCGGCGGGCTGCCGCTCGCCGCGACCGCCACCAGCCCCGACATCGAAGAAGACTGCTACAGCAAGGGGTTCGCCAATTACACTTCGCACGTCTCCGATCCGCTGCCGGCGACCGTGGGACTGGCGGTGCTCGACGTGCTGGAACGCGAGCGGCTCGCCGCCAACGCCCGAACGATGGGCGAGCGCCTGAAAAACGGCCTGATCGAGCTTCAGGCGCGCTACGAAGTGATCGGCGACGTGCGCGGCCAGGGACTGCTGCTCGGCGTCGAGCTGGTGAAGGACCGCGAGACGCGCGAGCCCGCGCATCAACTGGGCTTGCAGGTGACGCGGCGTTGCATGGAGCTCGGCTTGTCGATGAACATCCGTCAGGTTCTCACGCGCGGCGCCGTATGGCGGATCGCGCCGCCGCTGACGGTCAAGGCCGATGAAATCGATCGGGGGCTGGCGATCATCGATCAGGCGCTGGGCGATTGCGTGGGGGAGTGGAAGCGCATGGCGGCTTCCTGAAGATCAATGTTTCATTCGAACGAGGATTCAAAATGCTGAAGAAACTGTTGTCGTTGCTTGCTTCCGGCCTGTTGCTGGCGGCGGTGGTTGCGCCGGGCGCGCGCGCGGACGTCTTGCAGACGGTCAAGCAGAAGGGGACGCTGACCGTCGGCACCAAGGCCGATTACCGGCCGTTCGGCTTTCTCGACCCGTCCGGAAAGATCGTCGGCTTCGAGGCCGACCTTGCCGCCGACGTCGCCAAGCGGCTGGGCGTCAAGCTCGAGCTCCTGCCGGTTGTCGCATCGAACCGCATCCAGTTCCTGCAGCAGGGCAAGATCGACATGATGATCGCGACGATGAGCGACACGCCCGAGCGGCGCAAGATCGTCGACATCGTCGAGCCGTCGTATTACGGATCGGGCACCAACGTCATGGCGCTGAAATCGGCGAAACTGACGGGTTGGGACCAGCTTCGCGGCAAGAAGGTCTGCCTGATCCAGGGCTCGTTCTACAACAAGGAGCTGCAGGAAAAATACGGCATCGAAGGCGTCGCCTTTCCCGGCACCGCGGAAGCGTATGCCGCGCTGAAGAACGGCAACTGCGTCGGATTCGCCTATGACGACACCGCGATCATCGGCGAGATGCAAAAGCCCGAATCGAGCGACTACGAAATGCCGCTGGATTCGATCCTGTTCGTGCCGTGGGGCCTCGCGGTCAATCAGGGTGAAAAGGGCTTCGCTGACTTCATGTCGAAGACGATCACCGACTGGCACAAGACCGGTTTCATCGAGCAGCTCGAGAAGAAGTGGGGGATCAAGCCCACCAAGTGGGCGCAGGAAATGCACGCCAAATACAAGTAACGGCCGGCGCTGCGGCGGCTTTCCGGACGCGGGCGAGAGCTGCCGCGCCCGGCGCGGCCGCCGCATGTCGATAAGGGGCGGCCGATGCAGTTCATCTGGGACTGGTTTCGCTGGTTGTACCAGACGACCGGCATCAATCTCACGATCTTCTACGATCAATTCGATCGCAACCGCTTTGCCGACGGCTTCCTCACCACGGTCAAGCTGTCGCTGATCTGCATCGTGCTGAGCGTGCTGATCGGCGTTATCGGTGCCTGGCTGCAGGGATCGCGACTGCGGCTCACGCGCCGTGTCGTCTACTGGTATATCCAGTTCTTCCGCAATACCCCGCCGCTGGTCCAGCTCTATTTCTTCTACTTCGGCATCGGCAGCCTGCTGCGGAGCTCGATCGGATCGGGCGCCCATCCGCTGGTCAGCAACGTGACGTGGGCGATCGTGTCACTGTCATTTTTTGCCGGTGCGTTCAACGTCGAGATCTTCCGCTCCGGCGTCGAGGCGGTGCCGAAGACGACGCTCGAAGCGGCCGAATCGCTGGGTTTCAGCCGCCTTCGCGCCTATGCGCTGATCGTGCTGCCTCTGGCGTTTCGCATCAGCCTGCCCGCGCTCAACAACAACCTCGTCAACCTGGTCAAGACAACGACGCTCGCCTACGCGATCGCGGTGCCCGAGATGCTCTACGTGTCGAGCCAGATCTGGTCGGATGAGTTGAACGTCCCGGTGATGATGAACGTGCTGTTGATCTGCTATTTCGGCCTGGTCGGCGCGCTCGTCTACCTGATGAACCGCTGGGAACGCGCGATCAGGGTGCCGGGGTTTGGCGCATGAGCGAGGCACGGAGGCCGGGCGCATGAGCGACCTCCCGGTCCTGCTGCCGGCTGCGACGCGCCTCACGCGCCGCGCCGCCGCCGAGCGCACGGCCGGATCGCCGCGACTGCGGCTTCGCGCCGAGCACGGGTTCGCGCTGCTGGTCGTTTTCGTCATTGGCTGCGGCATCGCTGAAGCCCAAGCCGGTTCGGACAACCCTTCGATACTGGCAACGTTGTGGAAGTGGACTCCGCTCCTCGCGCGCGGCTTCGTGTTCAATCTCGCGATCAGCTTTGTCGCGATGGCGGTCGGCACCGCGTTCGGGATGCTGCTGGGCTTTGCGCAGGTGTCGCTGCTGCGTCCGGTAAAGCGCAGCGCATGGCTGGTGACGCACTTTTTCCGCAATGCGCCATGGCTGGTGCTGCTGTTCTACTGCATGTTCCTTCTGCCGTTCCAGATGACGATTTTCGGCGTCACGATTCCGCTGCCGGACTGGGTCAAGGCGACACTGGGTCTGGCGCTGCCGGTCATGGCGAACGTCTCCGAGATCCTGCGCGGCGCGATGCAGTCGATCCCGACCGCGCAGTGGGAATCCGCCGCCTCGCTCGCCTTCAGCCGTCGCCAGACGCTATGGATGATCATCCTGCCGCAGTGCATCAAGCGCATGCTGCCGCCCTGGATGAACCTGTACGCGATCCTGACGATGGCCACCGTGCTTGCCTCGATCGTCGGCGTCAACGAGATGATGACGTTGACACGGCAGGCACTCTCCGCCGAGGCCCGGCCCGGACTGCTTCTGGCGTTCTACGGCTATGTGCTGCTCTGGTTTTTCGTTTATTGCTACCCGATCGCCCGCTGGACCGTCCGCCTCGAAGCCAGATACGCCGTCAACGTCTAGAGCGCTCCCATGCCGGAAACCGACTCCCGTCCGATCGTCTCGCTGCGCGACGTGCACAAATCGTTCGGCGCGGTCGCGGTGCTCAACGGCATTTCGATGGACGTGCCGAAAGGCGGTGTCGTCTGCATCATCGGGCCGTCGGGCTCGGGCAAGTCGACGTTGCTTCGCTGCATCAATGCGCTGGTGCCGATCGACCGCGGCACGATTCGGGTCGCCGACTTCGACGTGCATCGGTTGACTTCCGATAAGGAGCGGCTCGCGCTCCGCCGCGAAGTGTCGATCGTGTTCCAGCAATACAATCTTTTCCCGCACAAGACTGCGCTGGAGAACGTGATGATGGCGCCTGTCTACGTTCTGCGGGAACCTCGCGACGAAGTTCGCGCCCGCGCGATCGCGCTGCTGAAGAAGGTCGGGCTGGCCGCCAAGCAGGATGTTTATCCGGGCGAGCTCTCCGGCGGTCAGCAGCAGCGCGTGGCGATCGCGCGCTCGCTGGCGATGCGGCCCGAAGTTATGCTGTTCGACGAAGTCACCGCGGCGCTCGACCCGGAAACGGTCAAGGAGGTGCTCAACACCATCCGGGAGCTCGCGAAGGAAGGCATGACCTGCATGCTGGTGACGCATGAAATGCGCTTCGCCCGCGAGCTCGCGGACACCGTGTACTTCACCGATGGGGGCGTCATCGTCGAATCGGGCCCGCCGTCGGAGCTTTTCGATCATCCGCAAGTCGACCGCACCCGCGCCTTTCTGTCGCAGATACTCTAGCGTGGCTGCTTCGCTGACTCGACCCGTGGCGTTTGCGCTCCCGGCATGAGCGTCGAGCTCCTGTTCCGTGACGATGCCTATCTGAAGGGCGCAGAGGCGCGGGTCGTCGCCGTGCATGAGCGCGGTATCGAGCTCGACCGCACGCTCTTCTATCCGCTGGGTGGCGGGCAGATGGGCGACACCGGCGCGATGATCCGCGCCAGCGGCGAACGCATCGCCATCGTCGACACTCGGAAGGGCGAAGAGGCGAACAGTGTGCTGCATGTCCCCGCGCCCGGCATGCCGCAGCCGACGCCGGGAGAAATCGTCACCCTCGCCATCGACTGGCCGCGACGCTATGCGCTGATGCGCCTGCATACGGCGCTCCATGTGATGTCCTGCGTCGTCGTGGCGCCGGTCACCGGGGGCAACATCGCGCCGGAAAAGGCGCGCCTCGATTTCGACATCGACATGAGCCTGCTCGATGCGGCACGCATCGAAGAGGAGACCAACGCGTTGATCGCCCGCGCCGTCGACACCGAGACGGTCTGGATCACCGACGAGGAGCTCGACGCGCGTCCCGAGCTCGTCAAGACGATGAGCGTGCAGCCGCCGCGCGGCGCTGGAAGAGTGCGCCTGCTCAGGATCCCCGGTATCGATCTGCAGCCTTGCGGCGGCACGCATGTGCGCAACATCGCCGAGATCGGCGGCATCCGCGTGCTGAAAATCCGCAGTGAGGGCAAGCGCAACCGCCGGGTGGAGATCGCGCTGACGGTGGGTGATCCGGCGGTCTGACGCACTGCACCTGGCGGATGCGCGCCGGGGCCTAGGTCTTCAGCCGGTATCCCGTCTTGAAGATCCACGCGACGATCGCCAGCGAGGTCGCCATGAACAGCACCGTCATCGCGAGGCTCAAGCCGACGCTCACATCGGCGATGCCGTAAAAACTCCAGCGAAAACCGCTGATCAGGTAGACGACCGGGTTGAACAATGTGACCTTCTGCCAGAACGGCGGCAGCATGTCGATCGAATAGAAGCTGCCGCCGAGGAAGGTCAGCGGCGTGACGATCAGCAGCGGCACCAGTTGCAGCTTCTCGAATCCGTCGGCCCAGATGCCGATGATGAATCCGACCAGGCTGAACGTTACCGCCGTCAACAGCAGGAACAGCAGCATCCACAGCGGATGCGCGATCTGCAGCGGCACGAACAGCGCCGCCGTCACCAGGATGACGAGGCCGAGGATGATCGACTTGGTCGCGGCCGCGCCGACGTAGGCGACCACGATCTCGAGATACGACACCGGAGCCGAGAGGAGTTCGTAGATCGTGCCGGTGAACTTGGGAAAGTAAATGCCGAACGATGCATTGGAGATACTCTGCGTCAGCAGCGACAGCATGATCAGTCCCGGCACGATGAAAGCGCCGTAGCTGATACCTTCGACGTGCTGAATGCGCGAGCCGATCGCGGCGCCGAAGACGACGAAATACAGCGACGTGGAGATCACCGGAGAGATAATGCTCTGCATCAGCGTGCGCCGCGTGCGCGCCATCTCGAACTTGTAGATCGCGCGGATCGCATGCATGTTCACTTTCGGGTTCACTTTTTCTCCCGAACCAGGCTGACGAAAATGTCTTCCAGCGAGCTCTGCGTCGTCTGCAGGTCCTTGAACCGGATTCCCGCCTTGTCGAGATCGTCGAGCAGTTGAGCGATGCCGGGGCGCTCGCCTTGCGTGTCGTACGTGTAGATCAGCTCGCTGCCGTCACTCGCCAGCTCCAGATGGTGGCCGGCGAGCTCCGCCGGGATGCGCTGCAGCGGATCGTGCAGCTGCAAGGTCAGCTGCTTCCTGCCAAGCTTGCGCATCAGCTCGGCCTTGTTCTCGACCAGGATGATCTCGCCCTTGCTGATGACGCCGACCCGATCGGCCATCTCTTCGGCCTCGTCGATGTAGTGCGTCGTCAGGATGATGGTCACGCCGCGTGCCCTGAGCGCGCGCACCAGCTGCCACATGTCGCGTCTGAGCTCGACGTCGACACCCGCGGTCGGCTCGTCCAGAAACAGGACCTGCGGCTCGTGCGACAGCGCCTTGGCGATCAGCAGGCGGCGCTTCATGCCGCCCGACAGCGTGATGATCTTGCTGTCCTTCCTGTTCCACAACGACAGGTCCTTGAGCACCTTTTCCAGGTGGGCCGGGTTGGCCCGCTTGCCGAACAGGCCGCGGCTGAATGACACGGTTCCCCATACCGACTCGAACGCGTCGGTCGTCAGCTCCTGCGGCACCAGGCCGATCATCGACCGGGCAGCGCGGTAATCGGTGACGATGTCGTGACCATCGACCCGGACCTTTCCCGCGGTGGGATTGACGATTCCGCAAATCGTGCCGATCAGCGTCGTCTTGCCAGCGCCATTGGGCCCCAGCAGCGCGAAGATCTCGCCGCGGCGGATATCCAGGTTGACGTTTTTCAGCGCCTGGAAACCGGAAGCGTAAGTCTTGGAAAGATTCGCGACCGAGATGATGTTGGGCATGGAGCGAGGCAAGGTTCGATGGGACCGCTTTGGCTTCAGGCCTGCCAGACGCCGTAGCCCTCTTCACGGAGCCCGATCGCCAGCTCGACCTCCATGTCGCGTGCGCCGTCATACGGCATCGGGTTGTAGACCTCGTAGAGCTCCGGCAGCAGTCGCAGGCCGAATTTTTGCACGAATCGATTGGACTGGATACCGGCCTTGTGCTTGTCGAAGCGCACGTCCGGCTCCAGGCCCGTCATCCCGACATACACACAGGGCTTGCCGTCGATGTAGTCGGGGTTGGCTTTCCGGAAGCGCGGCTCGTACAAGACGTCTTTCGACAGAAGGACGACGTATACGTGATAGCGGCGACGGCGTGACATTGTGGTATAAAAACGGGCGCCGTGCGGCGCGATCGTGTGCTTCGCGCGGCGCCTCGATTCGCGCTCCCGGCAGGCTATCAGGAGAAGCCCGTGACCGACCTCAATCCGCAGGCCCGGCAGATGGCCGACGAGTCGATGGTGCGAAACCTCGCCGCGCAGGCGCGCGCGATCTGGCCGCAGGAAGCGCCGCTGTTCGGCCGCTACGCGCTGCCCGCGGAGGCCCGCATTCTCGACGCCGGCTGCGGCACGGGCGAAGCGTCCGCACGGCTGGCCGATTTTTTCCCTCGCGCCCGCGTGCTCGGCGTCGACATCATCGACGCGCACCTGGAGCTCGCCCGATCGCAGTACCAGAGCCTCGCGGCCCGGCTGTCATTCGAGCACCAGAGTGTATACGAGCTCGCCGCCGCCGACCGCAGTTTCGATTTGACCGTCTGCCGGCACGTCATTCACGCCATTCCGCACCCCGACCAGGTGCTCGCCGAGCTGGTGCGGGTCACGCGCCCCGGCGGCTACCTGCATTTGATTCCGGAAGACTACGGGATGCTGCACTTCCAGCGCGGCGCACTCGATCCGCAGGAGTTCTGGCACGTCGCTCCGGCGCGATTCGGCGCCGCGACCGGGACCGACCTCTTCATCGGCCGCAACGTCTTCAGCATTCTCGCCGCGATGGATCTCGAGGCGATCACCGTCGATTACGTCGTCGTCGACACGGTGCGCGTCCCGCGAGAGACTTTTGCATCGATTCTCGAAGCCTGGCGGGACGGCTATGCCGAGCCGATCGGCGAACTGACGCCGATCACGAAAGAGTCGGCGCTCGCCTACTTCGACCAGATGATCGCCGACATCCGCAATCCGCGGCGCTACGCGGTCTGGATGGTTCCGGTCGTGAGCGCGCGCGTCCCGGGCGCGGAGCCCCGATGACGACGCCCGTTGCCGCCGCGACGTTCGGCCAGCGGGCGTAGCCGACGATGCGCTATTCGATTTTTTCGCTGGCCCGCAACGCGGCGAGCGGCCACGAGCACTGGCCGCTGGCGTGGCGCAGTCCCGAGCCGAAGCGCGCCTACGACGCGGTCGTCGTCGGCGGCGGTGGCCACGGCCTGGCGACCGCCTATTACCTGGCCAAGGAGCATGGTATCCGCAACGTGGCGGTGCTGGAAAAAGGCTGGCTCGGCGGCGGCAATACCGGGCGCAACACGACGATCGTGCGCTCCAACTACCATCTCGATCCCAACGCGCACTTCTACGAATTCTCGCTGAAGCTGTGGGAGGGCCTGTCGCAGGCGCTCAATTTCAATGTCATGTACAGCGCGCGCGGCGTGCTGAACCTGGTGCACTCGCCCGCCGACATGGATGCCGCGCTCCGTCGCGGCAACGCGATGCGGCTCAACGGCATCGACGCGAAGTTCTTGAGCCGCGACGAGATCGCCGCATGGATCCCCGAGCTCGACACCTCGCCGTCGGCGCGCTTCCCGATTGTCGGGGGACTGCTGCAGCCCCGCGGCGGCACCGTGCGCCATGACGCGGTGGCATGGGGCTATGCGCGTGCCGCCGATGCGCACGGCGTCGACATCATCCAAAACTGCGAAGTCACCGGAATTCGCGTCGACAACGGAGCGGTCAGCGGCGTCGATACGACACGAGGTTCCATCGCGACCCGCAAGCTCGGCATCGCGGTCGCGGGCAACTCGAGCCGGCTGGCGGCGATGGCGGGCATCCGGCTGCCGATCGAATCGCACGTGCTGCAGGCGATGGTGTCGGAGCCGGTCAAGCCGGTGCTCG
>JBDTXW010000063.1:0-12620 GCA_040005975.1 Betaproteobacteria bacterium
TTACAAAACCGCTGCTCTACCAACTGAGCTATGCCGGCGCTGCTGCGAAGAGCGCGCTATTTTACAACCTGCAGGTGTTTCGGCCGGTTGCGCGGCTTGCTGTTTGGCGATGGATTGTCGGCGATCGCGCCCGACGCGGGAGCCGTCGCGGCCTCCAGCGAGGCGACCGGATCGGCAGGCACGGTGAATGCAAAGCCGTAGCCCGATTCCTTGGCGAATATGCCGGAGACGGCGCCGACGGGAACGGCTACTTCCTGCGACGCGCCGTTGAAGCGCGCCGCGAAGCGGACCCAGTCGTTGTCCATCGTCAGTCGACGCGTCGCTCCGCGGCTGATGTTGAGCACGATCTCACCGTTCTTGACGTGCGCGATCGGCACCCGTGTCTGGGCGTTGACCTTTACCGCGAGATACGGCGTCAGGCCATTGTCGGCGCACCATTCGCAGATCGCGCGGATCAGGTACGGCTTGGCGGATTGCTCGGACATGAGGCAAGCATACTACAGCGGCCGGCACCCTTGAAACAGCGGCCGACCGCGGCTTAATTGAAGGTGGCTCGCGCGGCTATTTACGCATCCCGCGCTCCGCCGAAGTCAGCGCTTCGATGAACGCCGGCCGCGAAAACAGGCGTTCGGCATACTTCATCAGCGGCGCCGCCGGCTTCGGCAGCTGGATGCCGTAGTAGTCGAGCCGCCACAGCAGCGGCGTGATTGCGACGTCGAGCATCGAGAAATCCTCGCCCAGCATGTATTTATGCTTGGCAAACACCGGCGCGATCTGCATCAGGCTGTCGCGCACCAGCCCGCGCGCCTTTTCGAGCTGCTTCTGATTGCTGGCTTCGAGCGTGTCGATGTGCGAGAAGAGCTCCTTTTCGAAGCGGTGCAGGAACAGCCGGGCGCGCGCGCGCATCACCGGGTCGGCGGGCATCAGCTGCGGGTGCGGAAAGCGCTCGTCGATATACTCGTTGATGATGTTGGATTCGTGCAGCACCAGGTCGCGCTCGACCAGCACCGGAACCTGGTTGTACGGATTCATCACCGCGAGGTCCTCGGGCTTATGGTCCAGGTCGACGTCGATGATCTGGAAATCCATGCCCTTCTCGTGCAGGACGATGCGGCAGCGCTGGCTGAACGGGTCGGTGGTCCCGGAGTAAAGGGTCATCATGATTTATTCTCCCAGTGGTGCAAGACGCGACAAAACTGCGTCGTAGCGGAGGCGCGGAGCGGCGCTCCGGAGTGCCGCCGACGCCGCGTCAGTGAATGTCTTTCCAGTAGTTGCGCTTCAGCGCGTAGGCAAAGGCGAAGAGCACGCCGAGGAAGATCAGAACGCCGATGCCGATATTGATGCGCTCGTTACGCGCCGGCTCCGCCATGTACTCGAGAAAACCGACCAGGTCCCCGACAAACTGCTTGTATTCGACCGGAGACAGCGAGCCGGGTGATTCCTGCGCCAGCGTCTTGACGACATATTTGCCGTTGGCCAGCCGCTCGGACTGCGCGAGACGCTTGACGGCGATCGCCGCGGCCTCCGCCTTGTCGCGATCCTCGTATTCGGTTTCGACCAGCTTGTTCACACCCTGCAGCGTCCACAGCACGTGCGGCATCGCCACGTTGGGAAAGACCAGGTTGCTCCAGCCGCTCGGCGCTTTATCGTCGCGGTAAAAGCTGTTCAGATAGTTGTACAGCCAGTCCGCGCCACGCACCCGAGCCTCGACCGAAAGATCGGGAGGCGGCGCGCCGAACCACGCGGTTGCGTCGGCCTTGCTCATCGCGACCGTCATCGTCGATCCGATCTTGTCGGTCGCGAACATCAGGTTGTCCCTGATCTGCTGCTCGGTTAAGCCCAGATCGGTCAATCGGTTGTAGCGCATGTACTGTGCGCTGTGGCACGTGAGACAGTAATTGACGAAGTCGCGCGCGCCGCGCTGCAGCGATTCGTTATCGAGCCTGCGTCCCGGCGCCGGCTCGAGGCGCAAGCCCGATTCGGCCGCGAACGCGCCGCCCGCGGCAACGAGCAGGATGACGCCGATCCAGCGGCTCAGGGTACTCATTTTCCGGTGACCCTTTCCGGCACCGGTTTGGTCTTGTCGCGCGCGGTGTACCACGGCATCAGCAGGAAGAACAGGAAGTAAACCAGCGTCAGAAAGCGCGCAACGACGGTGGCGCGATCGGCGCTGTCCATCATCTCGCCGAACTGACCCCAGACGGTGACGGGGACAGTGCCCAGATACCCGAGGACGAGAAAGCAGACGACGAATACGGCGAGCCAGATCTTGTAGACGCGCCCCCGATAGCGGATCGACTTGACCCGGCCGCGATCGAGCCACGGCATGAAGAAAAAGATGAGGACCGCGCCGGCCATCACCAGCACGCCCCAGAACTGAGATTGGAGGAATGACGGGACTGCCCGCAGCATCGCGTAGTACGGCGTAAAATACCAGACGGGGGCGATGTGCTCGGGCGTCTGCAGCGGGTTGGCCGGAATGAAGTTGTCGGCCTCGAGAAAATAGCCGCCGCCGTCGGGCCAGAAGAAAACGACGACCGAAAACAGCGCGAGGAATACGACGACCCCGACCAGGTCCTTGACCGTGTAATAAGGATGAAACGGTATGCCGTCGAGCGGGTGGCCGGTCACCGGGTCTTTCTTGTCCTTGATCTCGATGCCATCGGGGTTGTTCGATCCGACTTCATGCAGCGCCATCAGGTGTACGACGACGAGCAACAGCAGCACCAGCGGCACCGCGATGACGTGGAAGGCGAAAAAGCGGTTGAGCGTCACGTCGGAGATCGTGTAATCGCCGCGGATCCAGGTGCCAAGGTCGTCGCCGATGAGCGGCACCGCCGAGAACAGATTGACGATGACCTGCGCGCCCCAGTACGACATCTGGCCCCATGGCAGCAGGTAGCCGAAGAAGGCCTCGGCCATCAGCGCGAAATAGATCAGGCAGCCGACGATCCAGAGAAGCTCCCGCGGCTTGCGGTAGCTGCCGTAGAGCAGCGCCCGGAACATGTGCAGGTAGACGACGATGAAAAAGGCCGATGCGCCGGTCGAATGTAGGTAGCGTATGAACCAGCCGCCCGATACATCGCGCATGATGTACTCGACCGACTCGAATGCCTTCGCCGCATCGGGTTTGTAGCTCATCGTCAGGAAGATGCCGGTGACGATCTGCATGACCAGCACCAGCAGCGCGAGCGAGCCGAAGTAGTACCAGAAGTTGAAATTCTTCGGCGCGTAATATTCGGAGACCTGCGACTTCCACAGCGCGGACAGCGGGAAGCGAGCGTCGATCCAATTGAGCATCTTCCGCATGGTTTGGCTCCGCCTAAGCCTTCTTGCTCAGCTCGTCTTCGCCGATGAGGATTCGGGTATCCGACAGGAACTTGTACGGCGGAATGACCAGGTTGGTCGGCGCCGGCACGCCTTTGTATACGCGGCCCGCCAGATCGAATTTCGACTGATGGCATGGGCAGAAAAATCCGCCCAGCCAGTCGGGACCGAGGTCGGCCGGCGCGATTTCGGGCCGGAACGTCGGCGAGCAGCCCAGGTGGGTGCAAATGCCGACGGCAACGAATATTTCGGGCTTGCGCGAACGATCCTCGTTCTTGGCGTAAGGCGGCTGGTTAGCGACGCCTGAACCCGGGTCGGCAAGCTTGCTATCGAGCTTGGGCAGGTTCGCCAGCATCGTCGGCGTCCGGCTGATGATCCAAACGACCTTGCCGCGCCATTCGACGTTGATTTTCTGCCCCGGCTCGAGCTTGCTGATGTCCTGCTCGACCGGTGCTCCCGCAGCCTTGGCACGCTCGCTCGGCCAAAGACTCATTCCGAAGGGCACAGCGGCCGCGACCGTGCCGACGGCGCCGACCGCCGTCGTGGCACCGATCAGGAACCGGCGCTTTCCCTTGTCCACCTGTCCTGCGTCGCTCATTGCCCGGATCCCTTGCGAAGGCAGCTACCGCAAAGCCGTGAATTATAAATGATCTCGGTCGCGCGCCGAAAGACCTGATGCAAAAAGCCACGACAAAACAGGTGCTTGGACGATAATTACTGCAGTGGTCTCCGAGGCCCGGCGCGAGCCATGCTGCATCGCGACACAGCCCGTCTTATAATCGCCGACTAGTCCTCCATTCCGGCTTCGGCCGCCCGCCATGCTCCGCCGGTTCTGGTTACTCTTCGCGCAGGTCGCCACCGTCTGCGTCGCGGCGCTGTTCGTCGTGGCGACGCTACGCCCGGACCTGCTCGCGCGATTCGCCGGCAAGAACAATGTCGTGCTGGTGCAGGAGACGCCCACCGCCGTGGCCGCGCCCAAGATCGCGAGCCTTGCCGACGCCGCGAAAAAAGCCATGCCTTCGGTGGTCAACATCTACACCAGCAAGGAGGTCCGGCGCCGCCAGCCGCTGAGCGACGATCCGATCCTGCGCCGCTTCTTTCCCGGCATGGACGACAACGAGCCGCGCCGCGCGACCAGCCTCGGCTCGGGCGTCATCGTCAGCAGTGAAGGCTATGTGCTGACCAACAATCACGTCGTCGAGGAGGCCGACGACATCGAGCTCGTCCTCGCCGACGGCCGGCGCATGCACGCGGCGGTTCGCGGCAGCGATCCCGAGTCCGATCTGGCGGTGCTCAAGGTCGACGGCAAGAGCCTGCCTGTTATCACTTTTGGCCAGCTGGAAAACATTCAGGTCGGCGACACCGTGCTCGCGATCGGCAGCCCATTCGGATTCGGCAGCTCGGTCACGCACGGCATAGTGAGCGCATTGGGCCGCAGCCACCTGGGCATCAACCGTTTCGAGGATTTCATCCAGACCGACGCGGCGGTGAATCCGGGCAATTCCGGCGGCGCGCTGGTCGATAGCAGCGGCAATCTGATCGGGATCAACAGCGCGATATTTTCGCAAAGCGGCGGTTCGCAGGGTATCGGCTTCGCGATTCCGGTATCGCTCGCCAGGACCGTTCTCGAGCAGATCATCAAGGACGGCGAAGTGACGCGCGGCTGGCTGGGCATCGAGCCGCAAGACATCACGCCCGAACTGGCGACGGCGTACTCGCTGTCGAAGTCTGACGGCGTCCTGATCCGCGGCGTCCTCAAGAGCGGACCGGCCGACCGTGCCGGAATGCAGGTGCGCGATGTCGTCGTCGACATCGACGGCAAGCCGACGCACGACGTCGCCTCGCTGCTTGCGCAGATCGCGGGGCTCACACCGGGAAGTCAGGCCAAGCTCAAGGTGATGCGCGAGCACAAGACGGTCGACATCGACGTGATCGTCGGCAAGCGGCCGAAGCCGCGAACGTCGTAGGCGGAGCTAGTCGGGCAGCTTTTGCTCGCCGACCGCATCGGCGTCGCGCTGCGGAACGGAGATGAAGCGCGCGACCAGCAGGCCCAGCTCGAACAACAACCATAGCGGCACCGCCATCATCAGCTGCGACAAAATGTCGGGCGGGGTAAATATGGCGCCGACGACGAACGCGCCGACGATAACGTAACCGCGAATGGCGCGGAGCTTCTCCAGGCTCACCACACCAAGCCGCACCAACACGATCACGACGACCGGCGTCTCGAACGTGATGCCGAAGGCGATGAACATCGTCATCACGAACGACAGGTACTTGTCGATGTCGGTCATCATCTGCACGCCGGACGGCGCGTAACCGGCGAAAAAGCCGAACGCGATCGGAAACACGACGAAGTACGCGAAACACATGCCCAGCGCGAAAAAGACGACGCTGGACACGATCACCGGCAGCGCGAGACGCTTTTCATGGCGGTACAGTCCCGGCGCAACAAACGCCCACATCTGGTAGAGCACGTAAGGCAGCGCGATCAGGAACGCCGCCATCAGCGTGACCTTGAGCGGCACCAGGAACGTGCCGGTGACATCGGTCGCAATCATCGTGGCACCGCGCGGCAGCGCCTTGATCAGCGGTGCGGCAAGCAATGCGTAGATGTCCTTGGCCCACGGAAACAGGCACAGGAGGACGGCGAAGACGGCGATGATCGAGTGCAACAGCCGCGTGCGCAGCTCGATCAGGTGCGAGATGAAGGTTTCCTGCGTGCTTTCGGGACCGGGGGACGTATCGCTCATCGAGGGGCAGATCCCGCGCAAATGCGCGCGAGGCCATTGTAGCGCGGAGGCGGCGGCCGGTCGGCCTGCCGTCGCGGAACAATCAAATGCGGTCGAATCCCGGCAGCGCTGTCTGCCGAGGGGGCTCGTCGCCTGTCGCGGGCGCGGCGCTGGGTGCGGCGGTGGCGGCCGTTGCCGAAGCTGCGGATTCCGTCGGTGCGGCGCTGGGTGCGGCGGCGTCGGCTGTCGGGGGAGTTGCGGATTCCGTCGGCGCGGCGCCCGCCTGGTTCAGATCGGTCTCCACGGCGCGCACGCCGGTCTCGACGTCCTGCGCGACCTTGCTGATCGAGGTTTCGAATTCGTTCGCCGCCGACTGGACTTCGCTGCGGAGCTTGCGCAGCTCGTCGAGCTCCATTTCGCGGTTGATGTCGGCTTTGACGTCATTCACGTAGCGCTGCAGGCGGCCGAACATGTGGCCCAGCGTTCGCGCCACCTTGGGCAGACGCTCCGGCCCGATCACGATCAGCGCGACGACTGCGATGACCACGATTTCGCTGAAGGCGATGTCAAACATCGAACCCCTCGCGTGGGGTGCGCGGGCCGGCGCGAAGACGCGTTTGCAGCCTGGATCGAAACCGGCCTACGACGTCTTCTCCTTCTTGACTTCGCCTTCGATCGTCTGACCGCCGATCTGCTGCGCCGGGGCGCTGCCGGGATCCGGCTGCTCCGCCTCGGGAGCCTTCATCCCCTCCTTGAAACCCTTGACCGCGCCGCCCAGATCCTGGCCGATGTTGCGCAGCTTCTTGGTGCCGAATATCAGCACGACGACCAGCAGTACGATCATCCAGTGCCAGATGCTTAGCGATCCCATGTTCCCTCCTTTAGGCGCCCGACCTGGGCAGCATCGGGCCGAGCGGGCTCGGGCCGCCGATGACGTGTATGTGCAGGTGCATGACATCCTGACGGCCGATGCGTCCGGTATTGATGATAGTGCGGTAGCCATCGGGCGAGCCCTGCTCGCGGGCGAGCCGCCCCGAAAGCGCAAGCATCCTGCCCAGTATCGCGGCCTCGTTTGCGGCGTCTGCGAGCGAATCGATGTGTCGTTTCGGTATCAGCATGAAATGCACCGGCGCCTGCGGGCGGATGTCGCGAAACGCCAGGACCTCGTCGTCCTCGTACACCTTGTCCGACGGAATTTCACCGCGAACGATCTTGCAGAAAATGCAGTTGTCCATTTTCAGCGGAAAATTCGACTCGCGAAGTCAGCCGCGCGCGGCCTTCTCGGCGATGCCGGAGGTCCCTTCCCGCCGTTCGAGCTCGGCCAGAAGATCTTCGGGCCCCAGGCCCATGCATTCGAGCAGCACCAGGCAATGGAACCACAGGTCGGCAAGCTCGGCGGTCAAACGGATTTTATCACCGTCCTTGGCGGCCATAACCGCTTCGGTCGCCTCTTCGCCTATTTTCTTGATGATCGCGTCCTTGCCTTTCGCGAACAGCGTCGCGACATAGGATTGCACGGGATCGACCTTTCGGTGCGCCGCGATCGTCGAAGCAACACGTTGCAATACGTCGTCAGTCGCCATAGATGACTTTCGGGTCCTTGAGCACGGGTTCGACGACGCGCCAGGCACCGCCTTCGAGCCGCTGAAAGAAGCAGAGGTGACGCCCGGTATGACAGGCGATGCCACCCTGCTGTTCCACCACCAGCAGGACCGCGTCGTTGTCGCAGTCGAGCCGGATTTCACGCACCCGCTGCACGTTGCCGGAGCGCTCGCCCTTTTGCCACAGCCTGCCGCGCGACCGCGACCAGTAGTGCGCGAGGCCGGTCGCCTGCGTCGACGCCAGCGCCTCGCGGTCCATCCACGCCAAGGTCAGCACCGCGCCGGTTTGCGCCTCCTGCGCAATCGCGGGCACCAGTCCGTCGCTATTCCATTTTACGTCGTCGAGCCAGCTCATGGCATCGGACGAATCTCGATGCCGGCGGCCGCCAGCACCGCTTTCGCCTCGCCCACCGTGTGCTCGCCATAATGGAAAATGCTGGCCGCCAGTACCGCATCGGCGCCGCCAGTCAGAATGCCGTCGACCAGATCGCTCAATGCACCGACGCCGCCCGACGCGATCACCGGGACATCGACCGCATCGACGACCGCGCGCGTCAGGGCGAGATCGAAGCCGCTCCTCGCGCCGTCGCGATCCATGCTGGTGAGCAGGATCTCGCCAACGCCGAGTTCGACCAGGCGGCGCGCCCATTCGATCGCATCGAGCCCGGTCGCGGTGCGGCCGCCCTGCGTGTAAACCTGCCAGCGCCCGGGCCCGGCCTGCTTCGCATCGATCGCGCCGACGATGCACTGTGCGCCGTAGCGGTTCGCCGCTTCGCCGATCAGCGCCGGATTGTTGACGCCGGCCGTATTGATGCTCACCTTGTCCGCGCCGGCCGTCAGCAGCGCGCGGATGTCGTCGACGTGCGTGACGCCGCCGCCGACAGTCAGCGGAATGAAGACCTGGTCGGCAACGGCCTCGACCATGTCATACAGCAGTGCCCGCGATTCGATGCTCGCCCGGATATCGAGGAATGCCAGCTCGTCGGCGCCCTGCTGGTCATAACGCCGCGCGACCTCGACCGGATCGCCGGCATCGCGTAGATTGATGAAGTTGACACCCTTGACGACGCGGCCCTTGGCCACGTCCAGGCAGGGGATGATGCGCTTGGCGAGGCCCATGGATTCGGTTTGTGCCCGCGGCGGCCGGGAGGAGCTGCAGCGAACCTGGCCCTACACGCCTTTCGCCGCCTTCAGCGCCGCGATGAAATCGAGCGTGCCCTCGTAGAGCGCGCGTCCGGCGATCGCGCCGCTGACGCCTTCGCTCTCGTAGGCCGCCAGCGCCTGGATGTCCTCGATGCTGTTGATGCCGCCGCTGGCGATCACCGGTATCTTGAGCTCGCGCGCGAGCCGCACCGTGCCCTCGATGTTGACGCCGGTCAGCATGCCGTCGCGGCCGATGTCGGTGTAGATGATGGCTTCGACGCCGTAGTCCTCGAACTTCTTGGCCAGATCGACGACGTCGTGCCCGGTCAATTTCGACCAACCGTCGGTCGCCACCTTGCCTTCGCGGGCGTCCAGGCCGACGATGATGTGCCCGGGAAAAGCCGTGCAGGCGTCGTGCAGGAAGCCCGGGTTCTTGACCGCGGCCGTGCCGATGATGACGTAGCTTATGCCGTCATCGAGATAGCGCTCGATCGTGTCGAGGTCGCGAATGCCGCCGCCCAGCTGAACGGGGATTTCCTCGCCGATGACGCTGACGATTTCGCGGATCGCCTGTTCGTTCTTCGGCTTGCCGGCGTGCGCGCCGTTCAGATCGACCAGATGCAGCCGCTTCGCGCCCTGCTCGAGCCAATGCTGCGCCATCGCCGCCGGATCCTCGGAGAATACGGTGGCCGACTGCATTTCGCCCTGCCTGAGGCGAACGCAGTTACCGTCCTTGATATCGATCGCGGGAATGATCTGCATGGCGGCGGGTGTGCGACGGGGCGTCGCTACCGTGACGACGGTCGGCGTCAATATGTCAGGCGCGTCCGTCCCACGTAACGAAATTGGCGAGCAACTGGAGACCGGCGAGGTGGCTTTTCTCGGGATGGAACTGCACGGCAAAGATATTAGCCCTTGCAATCGCGCAAGTAAACGCCGTCGGATAGTCGGCGGCCGCCACAGTCAATTCGGCCAGCGCCGGCACCGGATAGTAGCTGTGCGCAAAATAGAAACGGGTTTCATCGGCAATGCCGTGCCACAGCGGGTGCGCGCGCCGCTGCCGGACCGGGCTCCAGCCCATGTGCGGTACCTTGAGCCTGCCGCCGTCGCGATCGAACATCGCCTCGTCGCGGAACCGCACGACCCGGCCCGCCAGTGCCCCCAGACAGTGCGTCGGACCC
Source organism: Betaproteobacteria bacterium (assembly GCA_040005975.1). Classification (GTDB taxonomy): domain Bacteria; phylum Pseudomonadota; class Gammaproteobacteria; order Burkholderiales; family Casimicrobiaceae; genus PALSA-1003. The sequence continues at coordinate 9,985 of JBDTXW010000063.1, forward strand.
TCTTCGCTGTCGTCGAACAACATCTGCAGCCCGAGGCAGATGCCGAGGAACGGGCGGTCGCGGAGCGCTTCGAGCACGACGTCGCGCAATCCGCTCTCGTTGAGGCAGCGCATGCAGTCGGGCATCGCGCTCTGCCCGGGCAGCACCAGACGCGGCGAACGGCGAATGACAGCTGCATCGGCGGTGACCTCGATCGTGCGGTCGGGCGCGACATGGGCGAGCGCCTTGGCGACCGAGCGCAGGTTGCCCATTCCGTAGTCGACGACGGCGATGTCGGGCATCGGGCGACGGAGTCAGCGAACGAAAGGCCGGCAAATCAGCGGTTGCCTGTCCACCCGCTATAGCGTTCCCTTGGTCGAGGGGACCACGCCGGCAGCGCGCGGGTCGCGGCCCACTGCCATGCGCAGCGCGCGGGCAAACGCCTTGAACACCGTCTCCGCCTGATGGTGGGCGTTGTCGCCGCGCAGGTTGTCGATGTGCAGGCTGACCAGCGCGTGGTTGACGAAGCCCTGGAAGAATTCGTGGGTTAGATCGACATCGAAGGCGCCGATCATCGGGCGGGTGAACGCGACGTGGTATTCGAGCCCGGGTCGGCCCGACAGGTCGACGACGACGCGCGACAGGGCCTCGTCGAGCGGGACGTAGGCGTGCCCGTAGCGGACCAGTCCCGCCTTGTCGCCCAGCGCCTGCCTGACCGCCTGGCCAAACGTGATGCCGATGTCCTCGACGGTGTGGTGTCCGTCGATGTGCAGATCACCCTTGGCATCGACCGTCAGGTCGATCATGCCGTGGCGTGCCACCTGATCGAGCATATGGTCGAGAAACGGGATGCCGGTCGCGAGCTCGGCACGACCGCTGCCGTCGAGGTCGACGCTGACGGCGATCCGGGTTTCGCGGGTCGCCCGCTCGACGCGCGCCTGGCGCGAGGCGCTGCCGGCAGAAGCGGCGGTGACGGAAGCGATCATGGTCCTGACAGGAGTCCGGTCAATGTGGTGAGGAGCTGGTCGTTTTCCTGCGGCGTGCCGACGGTGATTCGAAGGCAGTTCGACAACAGCGGGTGCCAACCGTCTACATTTTTCACAAGGATGCGGCGTTGCTTGAGTCCGTCGTACAGCCGGTCGGCATCGGGCACGCGCGCCAGCACGAAATTGGTCTGCGTTTCAAACACGCTGACACCGGCCAATCGCGCCAGCGCCGCGGCGAGCCGCGCGCGCTCGGTTCGTATCGTCGCGGCCTGTTCGGCGATCCATCCGGGGTCCGCGAGCAGGGCCACGGCGGCCGCCTGCGTCAATGCATTGACATTATACGGCTGCCGCAGCTTGTTCAACTCGGCGATCCACTCGGGCGCGGCGACCGCGTAGCCCAGCCGTATGCCCGCCATGCCGACCTTCGACAGCGTGCGCAGGACCAGGAGGTTCGGAAACTCGGCGACGCGAGGCAGGAAGCTCGCGTCGGCGAACGCGGCATAGGCCTCGTCGACGACGACCAGGCCGGGCGAGGCGCCGATGATCGCCGCAACATCGTCGACGGAGAACAGGTTGCCCGTCGGATTGTTCGGATAGGCGAGAAATGTCAGCGCCGGCCGCTCGCGCTCGACCGCGGCCAGCATCGCATCGCGATCGAGACGGAAGCCGCTCGCCAGCGGCACGCCAATAAAGCGCATGCCCGCATGGATGGCGTTCAACCGATACATGACAAACGACGGCTCGGGTGAGAGCATCGCCGCGCCGGGGCGGGCCAGCGCCGAGGTGATCACCTGGATCAATTCATCCGAGCCATTGCCGAGCAGCAGTCCCAGCGTGCTCGGGATGCCGACTGCGCGCGACAGCGCCTGCTTGACCTGGTCGGCGCCGATGTCCGGATAACGGTTCACGGCGACCCGCGAGAGCGCCGCGCCGAGTCGGGCGCGGACCGCTTCGGGCAGCGCGAACGGGTTTTCCATCGCGTCGAGCTTGACCATGCCTTCGGCGGGAGCCACCGTGTACGCGGACAAGGCGCGCAGCTCCGGCCGCACGAGCGCGGCTACGATACCCGCGACGTCGAGTCCCGGCGGCCGGTCGCTCATGAATCGATCCGGTATTCGGCGCTCGCCGCGTGCGCCGGCAGTCCCTCGCCGCGCGCCAGCGTGGCTGCGATGACGCCGAGCGTCCGTGCTCCCTGCGGCGACACGGCGATCACGCTGGTCCGCTTCTGAAAATCGTAGACGCCAAGCGGCGATGAATAGCGCGCGCTTCGCGCCGTTGGCAGCACATGGTTCGGGCCGGCGCAGTAGTCGCCCAGCGCTTCCGAGCTGTGATGCCCGACGAATATCGCGCCCGCGTTGCGGATCTGCGGCAGCAAATCGTCGGGCGCGGCAACGGCGAGCTCGAGATGCTCGGGCGCCAGCGCATTGGCGAGCGCGCACGCTTCGGCCAGGTCGCGCACATGGATCAGCGCGCCGCGCTGAGCAAGCGACGCGGCAATGATTTTCGCGCGCGGCATCGCCGGCAGGAGCTTCGCGATGCTCGCCGCGACTGCGTTGATCAAGTCGGAGTCCGGCGATAGCAGGAGCGCCTGCGCCGCCTCGTCGTGCTCGGCCTGCGCGAACAGGTCCATCGCCACCCATTCCGGATTGGCGCTGCCGTCGGCGATCACCA
>JBDTXW010000064.1:0-12601 GCA_040005975.1 Betaproteobacteria bacterium
CGCTTCGCCGGCAGGATTCCGATACTGGGCGTTTGCCTCGGCCACCAGGCGATCGGGCAGGCATTCGGCGGCCGCATCGTGCGCGCGCTGCGCGTGATGCACGGCAAGGTCTCGGCGATCACGCACGGCGGTGGCGGCGTCTTCGCCGGTCTCGCCAACCCGCTGACCGCGACCCGCTATCATTCGCTGGTTATCGAGCGCGAGTCGATGCCGGCCTGCCTGGAAGTCACCGCGACCAGCGAAGATGGCGAGATCATGGGCGTACGCCACCGCAAGCTGGCGGTCGAGGGCGTCCAGTTTCACCCGGAAGCGATACTGACCGAGCACGGGCATGCGTTGCTGGCGAATTTTCTCGCTGCGCACTGACACTGACCAGACGGAGCCATGATGTCCATCGACTTGCAGCAAGCGTTGCAGCGCACGATCGAGCATCGCGAGATATTTCACGACGAGATGCTTGCGCTGATGCGAAAGATCATGAGCGGCGAGGCTTCGCCGGTGATGGTCGCCGCGCTGACGGTAGGCCTGCGCGTAAAAAAGGAAACGATCGGCGAGATCGCCGCGGCGGCGCAGGTCATGCGCGAGTTTTCCACCAAAGTCGAGATTGCCGACCACGAGCATCTGGTCGACATCGTTGGCACCGGCGGTGACGCCTCGCACACGTTCAATATTTCCACGGCCTCGATGTTCGTCGCCGCCGCAGCGGGGGCGCGCGTCGCCAAGCACGGCGGTCGCTCGGTGTCGTCGAGATCGGGAAGCGCCGACGTGCTCGAGGCGCTCGGCGCCAACATCATGCTCAAACCGCAGCAGGTCGCCGCCTGCATCGACGAGACCGGGATCGGGTTCATGTTCGCGCCCAACCACCACAGTGCGATGAAGCACGCCGCGCCGGTGCGCAAGGAGCTCGGCATACGGACGATATTCAATATCCTCGGCCCGCTGACTAATCCTGCCGGTGCGCCGAATCAGCTGCTCGGGGTGTTCCATCCCGACCTCGTCGGCATCCAGGTCCGCGTGCTGCAGCGTCTGGGCAGCAAGCATGTGCTGGTCGTCTACGGCAAGGACGGCATGGACGAGGTCTCGCTCGGCGCTGCGACGATGGTCGGCGAGCTCAAGGACGGCGAGGTGCGCGAATACGAAATCCATCCCGAGGACTTCGGCCTGAGGATGATTTCGAACCGTGGGCTCAAGGTCGCCGATGCGCTCGAATCGAAGACAATGCTGCTGGAGGCGCTCGATAACGTCGAAGGCACGCCGCGCGAGGTCGTCGTGCTCAACGCGGGTGTCGCGCTGTACGCGGCGAACGCGGCCGCGACGATTCCGGAGGGAATCGAGCGCGCGCGTGCCGCTGTCGCCTCGGGCGCTGCCCGGCGGAAGCTCGACCAGTTCGTCGCGGCGACCCAAGAGCTCGCGGCGGGCGCCAAATGAAAGCGGCGCAGGGCGACGTCCTGGCCCGGATCATCACGACCAAGGCCGAGGAGGTGATTGCAGCGCAACTCGCGCGGCCGTTCGCCGAGGTCGAGGCGGACGCGCGCGCTGCATCCGTCCCGCGGGGCTTCGAGCGGGCGATCCGGCAGCGAATCGCCGCGGGCGCGCCGGCGGTCATCGCTGAGATCAAGCGGGCGAGCCCGAGCCGGGGCATTCTTCGTGATCCGTTCGACCCACGCGCGATCGCCGCATCGTACGAGGAGGCCCATGCTACCTGCCTTTCGGTACTGACCGACCGGCCTTATTTCCAGGGCGCTCCCGAACATCTGGTCGCTGCGCGCGCTGCCTGCGCGCTGCCGGCGCTGCGCAAGGAGTTCATCATCGACGAATACCAGGTCGCCGAGTCGCGCGCGCTGGGCGCCGACGCGATCCTGCTGATCGTCGCCGCGCTGGAGGACTCCCGCCTGGAGGCGCTCGAGGCCTGCGCGCTCGACTACGGCATGGACGTGCTCGTCGAGGTGCACGACCGCGCCGAGCTCGACCGCGCGCTCAGGCTCAAGACTTCGCTCGTAGGCATCAACAACCGCAACCTGCGCAGCTTCGCCGTTTCGCTGCGGACCACGATCGAGCTGCTGCCCGGCGTCCCCGGGGGCAAACTGGTTATCACCGAAAGCGGCATTCTGACGCAAGGTGATGTCGCGACGCTGCGCCGCCACGGCGTGTCCGCTTTCCTGGTCGGCGAGGCGTTCATGCGGGCGCCGGATCCGGGCGCCGCGCTGAGCGCTCTGTTCGGCTGAGCTTGTCGCCCGACGAGGACTTTGGTCAAGGCGCGTACCGCGATCGCTGCAGGGCGCACGCCGTTTGCTATGATGGCGGGCCGAAAAGCCGCAAGCAACGCCGCGTCCAGCGCGGCAGGCCTGCAAGTGCCAGGGGGAACATTGTCGGCAATCGTCGTCGAAAACGTCAGCAAGCACTGGACGACCGCCGCCGGCAAGGTCCGCGCCGTCGAAGGACTTTCTTTTTCGCTCGATGTAGGAACGCTCAACGTGCTGCTCGGGCCTTCGGGCTGCGGCAAGTCGACGACGCTGCGCCTGATCGCCGGCCTCGACCAGGCGGACAGCGGCCGCGTTTCGATCGACGGTCACGACGTCACCCTGCTCCCGCCGGCGCGGCGCAATATTTCGATGGTGTTCCAGAGTTATGCGCTGTTCCCGCACTTGAGCGTCGCCGAAAACATCGTATTCGGGCTGCGCGTGCGCCGGGTCGGCGCCGCCGAGCGCGACCGGCGTCTGCAGCGGGTCGCCGCGCTGCTCGGGCTGACGGCGCTGCTCGATCGACGGCCCTCGCAATTGTCGGGCGGCCAGCAGCAGCGCGTGGCTCTCGGCCGCGCCTTCATCGCCGAAACGCCGGTCTGCCTCATGGACGAGCCGCTGTCCAACCTCGATGCTCAACTGCGGCAGGAGATGCGACAGGAGATACGCAATCTGCAACGCACACTGGGCATCACGATGGTCTATGTGACGCACGACCAGGTCGAGGCGATGACGATGGCCGATCGGGTCATCCTTCTGTCCGGTGGCCGCATCGAGCAGAACGGCGCACCGGTCGATCTTTATGAAACGCCGATTAACACTTTTGTCGCACGATTTATCGGAACGCCGCCGATGAACCTGCTGCGCCTCGAGCGCGGCGCGGCCGGCGCAGTCATCGCCGGAACGACGGGGCCGCCGGTAGCGGCGGCGGACTTGGCGGGCGCGACACTGGGCGTGCGCCCCGAACACGTCGTGCTGGGGCGCGAAGACGGCGTCGCCGGATCGGTCGACGCGGTCGAGTACCTGGGCGCCGATTCGTTGCTCGCGTGCCACGTCGGCGATCAGCCGCTGACGGTGCGGGTCAGCGGCCGTACCGGGTTGCAGCATGGCGACAACGTGCGGCTCGGCTGGGCGTCGGCGGCCTCCCACTTTTTCGACGGCGCGACGCAGATGCGGCGCGAGGTCGAGTGGAATCATCAACCCGCAACGATGGTCGCTTAGCAGCTGTTGCATCCAACAGGAGAGGAATCAATGAAGCAGATGACAATTGCGCGGTGGATCATCGCGCTCGTCGCCGCGGCGCTCCCGGTGGCAGCCCTGGCGCAGGCGCCGGTGGAGATCTCGTTCTACTACCCGGTTGCGGTCGGCGGCCCGATCACCAAGATCGTCGACAAGTTCGCGACGGACTTCGAAAAGGAAAATCCGGGAATCAAGGTCCACCCGATCTATTCGGGCACCTACCAGGATTCGATCACCAAGGCGCTTACCGCAGCCAAGAGCAACGACGCGCCGACCATGGCGGTGCTGCTGTCGAGCGACATGTACACGCTGATCGACGAGGACGCGATCGGTCCCTTCGACCCACTGATCAAGACACCGGAGGACCAGGCCTGGCTCAAGGGTTTCTATCCGGCGTTCATGGCGAACAGCCAGACTGGCGGCAAGACCTGGGGCATCCCCTTCCAGCGCTCGACGATCGTGCTGTACTACAACAAGGAGCTGTTCAAGGGGGCGGGTCTCGACCCGAACAAGCCTCCGTCCAACTGGAAGGAGATGGCCGAGTACGGCCAGAAGCTGACCAAGCGCGACGCGTCGGGCAAGGTCACGCAGTGGGGCGTCCAGATTCCGTCAGAGGGCTTTCCGTACTGGCTGTTCCAGGCGCTCACCACTGAGAACGACGTCATCCTGATGAACCCTGCGGGAACTGAGACCTACTATGACAAGCCTGGCGTCGTCGAGGCGTTGCAATACTGGGTCGATCTGACGACCAAATACAAGGTGCAGCCCGAAGGCATCGTCGCATGGGGCACGACACCCAAGGACTTTTTCGAGCGCAAGGTCGCGATGATGTGGACGACGACGGGCAATCTGACCAACGTCCGCAGCAACGCCAAGTTCGACTTCGGCGTCGCGATGCTGCCGGCCAACAAGCGGCGTGGCAGCCCGACCGGCGGCGGTAACTTCTACCTGTTCAAGCAGGCCAGTCCTGCGCAGCAGGCCGCGGCGTTCAAGTTCGTCCAGTGGGTGACCTCGCCGGCGCATGCCGCGCAGTGGGGCATCGACACCGGCTACGTGGCCGTGCGCCCCGATGCGTGGGAAACGCCGGAAATGAAGAAATACGTCGCCGAGTTTCCTCCCGCTGCGGTCGCGCGCGACCAGTTGCAATTTGCGGTGGCGGAGCTGTCGACCCACGACAACCAGCGCGTCACCAAGGCGCTGAACGACGGCCTGCAGGCGGCGCTCACCGGCAGCAAGACGTCGGAGCAAGCGATGAAGGATGCGCAGCGCGAAGCGGAACGGCTGCTGCGCAGCTATCGCAAATAAGGATCCGACGCTGGCGTCGACAATGGCGGCGCCGCTGCCCGAGATCGCGTCCTCTCCCCCAAGGCGGGAAGAGCGGCTGGCGCAATGACGCGCACCGCGAACTGGGTGTACGGCTGGCTGCTGCTGCTGCCGGCAGCGGCAATGCTCGCGCTGTTTACGCATTACCCGGCCGTCACGACGCTGTGGCACAGTTTCGCGTCGACGCCGAAAGCCGCGCGGCCGGCGGTCTTTGTCGGCGCCGACAACTACCGGCAGCTCGCCGACGACCCGATCTTCTGGAAGGCGCTGGGCAATAATCTCTGGTACGCCGCGGGAACGATTCCGTTGTCGATCGCGCTGGCGCTGCTGATGGCCGCCTGGGTCAACGGCAAGATCGCTGGACGAGGCTTCCTGCGGCTCGCCTATTTCACCCCGACGGTGCTGCCGATGATCGCGGTCGCCAACATCTGGCTGTTCTTCTACACGCCCGAGTACGGACTGCTCGAGCAGTTCCGCGGCGCGTTTGGATCTCCGGCGCACAATTGGCTCGGCAGCAGGAATTCGGCTCTCGGCTGCCTGATGATCGTCGCGGTCTGGAAAGAGGCGGGCTTTTTCATGATCTTCTACCTGGCGGCGCTGCAGCAGATGTCGCCCAACCTTGCCGAGGCGGCGGCGATCGAAGGCGCGTCCCGTTGGTACTTTTTCCGCCGGGTTACATTACCGCTTCTGATGCCGACGACACTCTTCGTCCTGGTCAACGCGGTGATCAATGCGTTTCGGCTGGTCGATCACGTCGTCGTGATGACCCGCGGCGGGCCGGACAATGCAACCGAATTGCTCCTCTACTATATTTACGAAATCGGGTTTCGCTTTCAGGACTCAGCGTATGCGGCGACACTGACGATCGTGCTGCTTGCGCTGCTCGGCTCGGCCGCGCTCGCGCAGTTCTGGTTCCTCGAGCGCAAGGTCCACTACCAATGACCGCGCTCGCCTATCGGGCGCGGGGATTCGGTCGCGGCGCCGAAACCGCGGGGGCCTGGCTGCTCGGGCTGTTGTGGATCCTGCCGCTGGCCTATGCCTTCTGGACCGCGTTCCATCCAGGCGAGTTCTCGACGCATTTCGTGCCGACGGCGCCGCTGACACTGGAGAATTTCGTCAAGGCGTGGCACGCGGCGCCTTTCGCCCGCTATTTCCTGAACACGACGCTGCTGTGCGCGATGGTGCTGGCAGCGCAGCTCGTGCTATGCACGTTGGCCGCGTACGCGTTCGCGCGCTTCGAGTTTCCCGGCCGCAACGTGCTGTTCGCGCTGGTGCTGGTACAGCTGATGGTGATGCCCGACGTCCTGATCGTCGAGAATTACCGGACGATGAACGCGCTCGGGCTGCGCGACACGATAGTCGCGATCGGGCTGCCGTACATGGCGAGCGCATTCGGCATTTTCCTGCTCCGGCAGACGTTCAAGACAGTGCCGAAGGAACTCGACGAGGCCGCCCGGATCGAAGGCTGCAATCCGCTGCAGATCCTGTGGAAAGTCTATGTGCCGCTGGCGCGCCCGGTATACATTGCCTATGCGCTGGTCAGCGTCAGCTATCACTGGAATAATTTCCTCTGGCCGCTGATCATAACCAACTCGGTGGAGTCGCGGCCGCTGACCGTCGGGCTGCAAGTGTTCTCCTCGACCGATCAAGGCATCGACTGGTCGATCATCACCGCCGCCACGCTGCTGACGACCGCGCCGCTTTTGGTCGGCTTTTTACTTTTTCAGAGGCAGTTCGTGCAATCGTTCATGCGTGCCGGAATCAAGTGACGATGCCGCCTACCGATGCAACGGCCGCTGGCGCTGACGGCGGCACGCCTGACAACCCAAGTCAGTCCTCATGAAAATCATTACCTGGAACGTGCAGTGGTGCCGAGGCGTCGATGGCCGGGTCGATCCGGCGCGCATCGTCGCGCACGCGAAGTCGCTGGCCGATTTCGACGTCCTGTGCCTGCAGGAAATCGCGAGCAACTTTGCCGATCCCAGGCTCGCCGGCAGCCGCGGCGAGAACCAGTTCGCCGAAATTTCGCAGCGGTTGCCCGAATTCACGCCGGTGCCCGGCTCAATCGTCGACGTTCCTGGCGACGCCGGCCAGCGGCGGCACTTCGGCAACCTGATCCTGTCGCGATTGCCGGTCGGTCAGGTGTTTCGCCACCTGCTGCCGTATCCGGTCGATCCGGGGCTGCGGGGCATGCCGCGGATCGCGCTCGAAGCGGTCGTGCGCGCCCGGTTCGGCGGCGTTCGCATCGTCACCACGCATCTCGAGTACTACGGAACGGTCAAACGGACCGCGCAGGTCGATGCCTTGCGCGCGATCTACGCGGAAGGAAGCGGGCACGCCCGCATGGGCCAAATCGTCGAAACCGGCGGCGGGCCGTTCCACGATTACCTGCGGCCCGCCGCGACGATCATCACCGGCGATTTCAATCTCGAGCCGGACGATCGCCTGCATGCGCGGATGCTCGAGCCCTTCGACGACGGCACGCCAGCGCTGTCCGATGCGTGGGAGGTGGCGCATCCCGGCGTCGCACACCCGGCGACGTTTAAGATCTACCAAAAGGAGCAGCCGGGCGAACCGGAGCAGCATTGCGATTTCATCTTCGTGTCCGCCGACCTCGTGCCGCGACTTAAAGCCATTCGCGTCGACCAGGAAACCCAAGCCTCCGATCATCAGCCGGTGCTGGCGGAATTCGACTAAAGCGTTGTCACGATGCCCCGTCCCGACGGATTCCAGCCTTGAACGCCGCGACAAAGTCCAGCGGGGACGCGTCCGGCGCTTCGGCTCGCGATGTCGCGCCGGCGGCCCGAGGCCGTGCCGCGCTCCGGCGCCTGGCCGCATCGGAAAAACAGCTGATCCTGTTCGTCGCGCATGCCTGGGGCGGCGGGATCCGCCAGCATATGAGCGAGCTGGCCAGCCTGGTCCGCGCCCAATGCGACGTGTTGCTGCTCGAGCCTGCCGCGGGCGATACGGTACGTTTGTCCTGGTTCAAGTCCGGCGAGGACCTTGCGGCATACTTCACGCTGCCGGCCGACATGGCGGCGCTGGTCACGTTGCTGCGCGGCCTCGATCTGGCGCGTATCCATTTCCATCATGTCCACGGGCTGCCGCGCTGCGTCCTCGATCTCCCCGCGGCCGTGGGCGTACCGTACGACTGCACGCTGCACGACTACTATGCCATCTGCCCGCAATACCATCTGGTGACCGAGGACGGCCGCTATTGCGGAGAGCCCGATGCGGCCGGGTGCGCAGCATGTATCGCGCGCCGGCCCGCGCATTGGCCGCTGGATATTGCTGCATGGCGCGCCGCGTTCGGTAGTTTGCTGCGCGGCGCCGAACGCGTATTCGCGCCGTCGCACGATGTCGAGCGGCGCATTGCGCGTTATTTTCCGGCGCTGCCGGTAACGGTGCTGCCCCATGCCGAAGCGCCGCTCGCGACACCCGCGAGGGTTACCCGAGTCTTCACGCTGGGCAGGCTCTCGCCGGAAAAGGGACTGCATGTCGTCATCGCCTGCGCCGAGGACGCTCGCGCGCACGATCTGCCGCTGTCGTTTTGCGTTCTGGGCGCGGTGTCCGAACCGTTGCCGCAAGCACCGCCACTATCACTGTCGGTGCGCGGCGAATACGGCGAGGCCGATCTGTCCCGCCTGATCGCCGCCGAGCGGCCGGATGTGATCTGGTTTCCCGCCCAGGTGCCGGAGACCTACTCGTATACGCTGTCGGTGGCGCTTGTCGCCGACGCCGCAATCGTCGCGTCGGACGTCGGCGCTTACCCCGAGCGCCTTGCCGGCCGGCCGCGTACGTGGCTCCTGCCTTGGAACGCGACCCCTGCCGATTGGAACGCCGCGCTGCTGGCCGCCGATAGGGCAAGCGCCGCGCCGACCCCGCACGCCGCACGTAACGCCGCATCATGACCGATCCGCAGCGCTATCTCGCGATCTACCTCGCGCCTTTGACGGGGCGCGTCCGTGTGCGCGCGGATGAAACTGCCCCGCCCGAGCTCGAGTCGCGCCATTGGTCGATGCCGGACGGGCAGCCGGCGCCGAAAGCGCTGTCGCTGCCGCAGCTATTTAGCGCCGGCGTCGAATGCGGCAATGCCGAAGCCCGCAGCGAACTCAAGCGGCGAGTCGCTGCAATCGATGCCGCGCTGGCCCAGGTGGCCGGTGAAGAATCCGAGCTTGCGCCGCACCTGCTCGACGCGCTGGACCGTCGGCAGGCGATGCAGCACCAGATCGAGCGCGGCGAGGCGATGCTGCGCGCTGCACGCCAGCGCATCGTCGAACTGGAAACCAGCACGCTGTGGCGGGCCACTGCCCCGCTGCGCAGCGGCGGCCACCGCGTCAAGATCGCCTGGGCGCATGCACGGGCGCAGTGGGCGGCGCTGCGGCAGTCGCCGCACTATGTCGGCGTCGCTGCGACGGTCTTGCGCAACGAAGGACCCGGCGCGCTGGCACGGCGCATGGGTCGGCGGCTTTCACGCCCACACCGCTACGTACCGCGGGCCGGCGTGGCGTTCGCGCAGGAAACCACGATCGCCCCGCTCGCCTTTGCCGCCGCCGACAATCCACGGGTTTCGATCATCGTACCGATGTACGGCAAGCCGCTTTTCACCTATACGTGCCTGAAGAGCGTGCATGCCAATACCCCCGCCGGGATCTACGAAGTCATCATCGCCGACGACGCTTCACCCGAACCGGCCGCGCAGACGCTGGGCGCGATAACGGGCGCACGAGTCGAGCGCAATGTGGCCAACCTGGGCTTCGTCGCCAGCTGCAACCACGCGGCACGGACGGCGCGCGGCGAGATCCTGGTCCTGCTCAACAACGATACGATCGTCACCCCCGGCTGGCTCGATGCGCTGCTCGACGTATTCGATCGGTATCCCGATGCCGGCCTGGTTGGCGCGAAGCTTGTCTATCCCGACGGCCGACTGCAGGAAGCGGGCGGCATCGTCTGGCGCGACGGCTCGGCTTGGAACTACGGGCGCGATGACGATCCCGATCGGCCGGAATACAACTATCTGCGCGAGACCGACTACTGCTCGGGCGCCTGCCTCGCGGTGCCGCGCCGGTTGTTTGGCGAGCTCGGCGGCTTCGATGTCCGCTATGCGCCGGCCTATTACGAGGACACCGATCTTGCGTTCGCGGTGCGCGCCGCGGGACGCCGCGTCTATTACCAGCCGGCGGCGACGGTCGTCCATTTCGAGGGCACTACGTCGGGCACCGATGTGTCGGCCGGCGTCAAGCGGCACCAGACGACCAATCGCAGCAGGTTCGCCAGCAAATGGGCAGACGCGCTCGCCGGCCACCGCGATAACGGTGTCGCGGCCGAGCGGGAGCACGACCGGTGGGCCAGCCGGCGCGCGCTGGTGATCGACGCGTGCATGCTGACACCCGATCAGGACTCGGGGTCGCTGCGCATGCAGCGCGTGATGGACATACTGACCCACCTGGGGTGCAAGGTGACATTCGTCGCCGATAATCTAGAATACAAGGAGCCTTATGTGCAGGCCTTGCAGCAACAGGGCATCGAGGTGCAGTTCCATCCGTACACGAGCTCGCTGGCGATGCTGCTCGGCGAGCGCGGCGGGGAATTCGACCTCGTCTTGCTGTCGCGGCACTACATCGCGGCACGGCACATGGCGACGGTGCGGGCGTTCGCGCCCGGCGCACTGATCGCGTTCGACACCGTCGATCTGCATTTCCTGCGCGAAGAGCGACTGGCGGAGCTCGACGCTAGCCGGGCAGCGCGGAGTGCCGCCGCAGCCAAGCGCGCCGAAGAGCTCGCATTGATCCGGCGTGCCGACGTGACGGTGGTCGTCAGCGCGGCGGAGCAGGCCTTGCTGGCCGAGCTCGCCCCACAAGCGAAGGTGATCGTGCTGTCGAATATCCATGACCGGCACGATCGCGGCCGGCCGTTCGCCGAGCGGTCCGGCTTGCTGTTCGTCGGCGGCTTCCGCCATCCGCCGAATACCGACGCGATGCTGTGGTACGCGAAAGAGATCCAGCCGCGGATCCGGCAGAAGCTGCCCGGCGTGATCAGCTACGTCGTCGGCGCCGATCCGCCCCCAACGATCCGGGCATTGGCGAGCGACGTTCTGGTCATCGCCGGCTTCGTTCCGGACCTGACGCCGTACCTCGAAGGCTGCCGCTTGTCGATCTCGCCGTTGCGCTACGGCGCGGGCGTCAAGGGAAAGGTCAATCAGGCGATGAGCTTCGGGCTACCTGTCGTGGCGACGACGCCGTCGATCGAGGGCATGCATCTGACGCCGGGGAGCGATGTGCTGATCGGCGACGACCCTGACGCGTTTGCCGACGCCGTGGTCCGCGCGTATCGCGACCAGGCGCTGTGGGAACAGCTCGCTGCCGGCGGTCGCGACAACGTCAGCAAGCACTTTTCGCGCGAGGTCGCGACGGCGGCGATCACCGAGCTTCTCGCGCTGGCCGACCACAAAGGGCGCGGCGGGCGCTCAGCGTAAGTTTGCTCACCGATTGTTCGGACGCGACGCCGCGACGGCAGGTAACGCGACGCGAGGACGCGGCCGGGTTCAGCGGCGTTTGAAGACGACGTCCCAGACGCTGTGGCCGAGCTTTAGCCCGCGGCGTTCGAATTTGGTCGCCGGACGGTAGACAGGCCGCGGCGCGAACGAGGCTGTCGTGTTGACGAGCAGCGGGTCGGCGCTCGCGGCCGCGAGAATGTGGCGCGCGTACTCCTCCCAGTCGGTGGCCGCATGCAGATAGCCGCCCGGTGCCAGGCGTTGCGCGAGTGCATGGATGAACCCAGGCTGCAGCAGCCGCCGTTTGTGGTGCCGTTTTTTCGGCCAGGGATCGGGAAAGAAGATGTGGATGCCCGCGAGCGCGCCGGACGCGATCATGTGAGCGACGACTTCGGTGGCGTCGTGCTGCACGATGCGGACGTTGGCCAGGCCCTTTTCGTCGATCAGCTTGAGCAACCCGCCGACGCCGGGAGAATGAACTTCGATCGCCAGGAAATCCCGGTCCGGTTGCGCTTCGGCGATTGCCGCGGTTGCCTCGCCCATGCCGAAGCCTATTTCGAGGATTTTCGGATTGTCGCGGCCGAAGGTCGCGGCGAGGTCGAGCGGGACGCTCGCATACGGGATGCCGAATCGCGGCAGCAGTGCCTCGCAGGCGCGTTGCTGCGCCGGGGAGAATCTGCCTTGGCGCAGCACGAAGCTGCGAATCGGCCGCCGCAGATGCGTGCGCGGCGCAGTCATGAGCGCACGCAGGCGCGCGAGCCTGGCTGCTCGCGGCGGCGCTCGGCGAGGGCGAACACGGCGTGCGCGGCTGCCGCGAGGGTCACGGTGGCGGCAGCCGTGTCCATGTGGCATCACCGAGCTTGCGCTCGATCGTTGCCGGAGCACCGGCCGGATCGACGCTGAATTCGATGGCGAGCGTCTCGGCGTCGCGCCACGTCACTCCGGCATCAGACCAGCGGGCGCCGGGAGTCCAGCGCAACTCCTTGCGGAAGCCCTCGCGCGTGACTCGCCAGACGGCAATTTCGTTGGCGCAATACCGGGCGCAAACATCGGCGACGGCGAAGCGCTGCCGGTCGGGCGAGAGCCGCGGCTCCGCCGGCAGATCGACCAGCCGTCCGGTCGCGCGCTGCAGCAGCGCAAAGCTGGAGTCGTCGCCGGCGGTCACGTACAGGACGACGCTGTTGATGCCGTCGAGATAATCCCACAGGCTGTAGGAGCGTCCGTTGACCGGGTCTTCACTGTCGGTGAACGTCGTGCTGCCCGAAGGAAAAAGCGACACGATCAATGCGCCGCCGTCGCGGCGGGC